>NZ_JAIVPF010000081.1:0-87023 GCF_053528595.1 Leucobacter sp.
GCCCCGGCCCCGGCGCCGGTGCCGCGCCCGACGGTCGGAAGCGCCTCCGGATACACCGACGTGCCGCACACCGGCATGCGCCGCGCCATCGCGCGCCGGCTCACCGAGAGCAAGAGCACGGTGCCGCACTTCTACCTCGTCGCCGACTGCCGCATGGACGCGCTGCTCGACCTGCGGAAGCAGATCAACGCCCTGGAGAACACGCGCGTCTCGGTCAACGACTTCGTGGTGAAGGCGGTCGCGGCCGCGCTGCAGGACGTGCCCGGGGCCAACGCGATCTGGATGGACGAGGCCACGCGCCGCTTCGACTCGGTCGACATCGCGGTCGCCGTCTCCGTGCCCGAGGGCCTGCTCACGCCGGTGGTGCGCGGGGTCGAGAAGCTCTCGCTCGGGGCGCTCAGCCGCGAGATCCGCGACTACGCCGAGCGGGCGCGTGCGGGCAGGCTCAAGCAGCACGAGCTCGAGGGCGGATCGTTCTCGGTCTCCAACCTCGGCATGTACGGCACGAGCGAGTTCTCGGCGATCCTCAACCCCCCGCAGGCCGGCATCCTCGCGGTCGGCGCGGCGGAGCAGCGCCCGGTCGTGCAGGAGGACGGCGCCCTGGGCGTCGCGACCCTGATGACGGCGACCCTCTCGGCCGATCACCGCGTGCTCGACGGCGCGCTCGCCGCCGAGTGGCTCGCGGCGTTCAAGAAGCGCATCGAGTCGCCGATGAGCCTGCTCGTCTGAGCCCCGGTTCCTCAACGATCCGTAAGATCTCCGATATGCCCACACTGCTGAAGATCGATTCGTCCGCCGACGGGATGAGATCCCGCACCCGCCGTCTCACCGAGGAGTTCGCGCGCGCCTGGAGCGCTCGCGGCGAGGACTACACGGTGGTCTCGCGCGACCTCCATCTCGACCCGCTGCCGCGTCTGCAGTCCAGCGACCAGCACTGGCCCGAGCGCCTGCGGCGCGGGTCGGGCGTCGACGCCGAGCTCGACCGGCTGCAGGAGGCCGTCATCGACGAGCTGCTCGCGGCCGATGCCGTGGTGGTCGGGGCGCCGATGTACAACTACGCCGTTCCCGCCGCGCTGAAGGCGTGGATCGACCTGGTGCACGTGCCGGGTCTCACCGTGCCGTTCGACCTGCCCACCCAGCCGCTCGCCGGCAGGCCGTTCGTCGTCGCCGGCGCGCGGGGCGGGACCGATGAGGACGGGGCGTTCCAGCACCTCCTCGCCCCGCTGGGGCTCGTGTTCGGCAGCGGGTTCGGCATGGAGGTCCAGGTGGTCACGACGAGCCGCACGCTCGCGGACCGAGTGCCCGAGCTCGACGCGGAGCTGGCCGCGGGCGAACTCATCCGTGCGATCGAGGCGTCGCGGGAACTGGGAGCGCGGGTGTAGCGGTCGCTCAGGCGAGCCGGAGGCCCGGAGGCGGGACGAGGTCCGGGCCCGGCGCCGCGTCGGAGCCGGGGCGGTCGCCCTCCGCGGCCGCCGCCGCGCCGGTCTCCTCGGCGCCGGTCTCCTCGGCGCCGGTCTCCTCGGTGAGGGCGAAGAGCAGCTCGGCGAGGCGGTCGCCGAGCTCGTCGAAGGCGCCGTTCGCCTCCGGGCCCGCGAGCGCCGCGGTGCGCAGCGCGCGCTCGTAGACGCCGCTGAGCACGGGCATCGCCCGCTCCACGGGGATCACGAAGCGGCGACCGGCGGCCGCGATCACCCGCTCGACGACGCCCGCGATGCTGGCGTAGAAGCGGTCCATGAACTCGTGGTGGCCCGGCGCGATCGAGGGGTCGCGCATGGCGAGCAGCAGGAACTCGGCCTCGAGCACGAACCAGGCCGTCGCGTCGCTCGCCGGGGCGAAGAACTCCACGATGTAGCGCGCCGCCTCCGCGGGCGAGATGCAGCCGCTGCGCTCGCGCAGGCCGGGCTCCAGTTCCCGGGCCTTCTCCGCGAGATCCTCCGCGCGGCGCTCGAACTCCCGCTCCAGCAGTGCCAGGAAGAGCTGCTCCTTGCT
Organism: Leucobacter sp.; assembly: GCF_053528595.1. Lineage (NCBI taxonomy): Bacteria > Bacillati > Actinomycetota > Actinomycetes > Micrococcales > Microbacteriaceae > Leucobacter > Leucobacter sp. The sequence goes on from NZ_JAIVPF010000081.1 coordinate 1,990, forward strand.
CGAGAAGTTCGAGTAGAAGGCGCCTCGGGTGAACCCGGCCCGCGCGCACACGGCCTCGACGGAGGCGCCCTGCAGCCCCTCCTCGGCGAAGACCTCGATGGCGGCGTCGAGCAGTCGGGTGCGGGTCTCCTGGCGTCTGGCACTGGGAGTCGACATGCCACCCATCTTCGCACGTTCAGCCCGCTCGAAGCCTGCGCGGATACATTGGTGTATCGAAACCGATGCATCCGTGTATCGAGTGCGACCCCCTCCGCGACCGAAAGGCCTGCATGTCCACGCTGCTCTATGCCCTCGGCCGGTGGGCGATCCGCGCGAAGACCCTCGTCCTCATCCTCTGGATCGCGGTGCTCGCGCTGCTCGGCGCCGGTGCGGGCCTCTTCGGGCAGGGCGCCAACGCCCCCATCACCATTCCCGGCACCGAGTCGCAGCAGGCGATCACGGAACTCGGGCGCACCTTCCCCGAGGTCAGCGGCACCAGCGCGACGATCATCGTCGTCGCGGCCGATGGCGAGCGCGTCGACGAGGCGCCCTACGAGCAGATCATCACCGATGCCGCCGCGGAGCTGGAGGACGTCCTCGACGTCACGGCGGTGCAGACCCCGTTCTCGGAGCAGGGCGGCGGCGGGCTCGCCGAGGACGGCAGCGCCGCCCTCATCACCGTGCAGATCGAGGGCGACATGAGCACGGTGCCGGACGAGACGGTCGAGGGGGTCGAGCAGGCCACCGAGCAGATCCGGGATCGCCTGCCGCAGGGCGCCGAGACGTCGTACGGCGGCGAGATGTTCTCGGCCTCGGTGCCGGGCATCAGCCCGACCGAGGCGGTCGGCGTGCTGGTCGCGTTCGTGGTGCTGATCCTCACCCTCGGATCGCTCGTCGCGGCCGGCATGCCCCTGCTCATCGCGATCCTCGGCGTCGGCGTCTCGATCGCGGGGCTCTTCCTGGTCACCGCCTTCGCCGACCTCACCTCGACCACGCCCATGCTCGCGCTCATGCTCGGCCTGGCCGTGGGCATCGACTACACCCTGTTCATCGTGAGCCGGCACCAGGAGCAGCTGCGCGCCGGCCTCGGCGTCGAGGAGTCGATCGCGCGCGCCACGGCCACCAGCGGCTCCGCGGTGGTGTTCGCCGGGCTCACGGTGATCATCGCGCTCGTGGGCCTCGCGGTCGCCGGGATCCCGTTCCTCACCGCGCTGGGCGTGGCCGCCGCGGCGGCGGTCGCGGTGGCGGTGCTCATCGCGGTCACGCTCACCCCCGCCGTCATGGCGATGGCGGGACCTCGGATCCTGCCGAAGAAGCAGCGGCGCGCCCTGGTGCACGAGGAACGAGTCGCAGGATCCGGTGGAGCGGATCCCGCGACTCGCGAGCTCGCGCAGGATGACAGAGGCGTGGAAGCCGCGCAGCATGCCGGGGAAACCGCCGCCCACGCCCCGTCCCGCGCCGACCGCTTCTTCGCCGGGTGGGTGCGTGCGGTGACGCGGCGCCCCGTCATCACGATCGCGGCGGTGCTCGTCGCCCTCGGCCTCGCCGCCGTGCCCGCGCTCGATCTGCGCCTCGCGCTCCCCAACGCGACCTCGCTGCCCGCCGACGATCCCGCCCGCGTCACCTACGAGCTCACGGGCGAGCACTTCGGCGAGGGCCACAACGGCCCGCTGCTGCTCACCGGCTCGATCATCACGAGCGACGATCCGCTGGGTCTCATGGTGGATCTGAAACGCGAGGTCGAGCAGGTGCCGGGCGTCGCCGAGGTGCCCCTCGCGACTCCGAACCGGGGCGCCGACACCGGCATCATCCAGGTGGTGCCCGAGGAGGGCCCCCACGCCGAGAGCACCACGGAGCTCGTGCACGCCCTGCGCGACCTGCACGACGAGTGGCAGCAGGAGTACGGCGTGAGCCTCGCGGTGACGGGCTTCACCGCGGTCGGCATCGACGTCTCCGAGATGCTCATGCAGGCGCTACTGCCCTTCGGCATCCTCGTGGTCGGGCTCTCGCTGATCCTGCTCGCCATGGTCTTCCGCTCGGTCTGGGTGCCCATCAAGGCCACGCTCGGCTACCTGCTCTCGGTGGGCGCCGCGTTCGGCGCGGTCGTGGCGGTGTTCCAGTGGGGCTGGTTCGCGGATCTGCTGCACGTGAGCGCCACCGGCCCCGTCCTGAGCTTCATGCCGATCATCCTCATGGGCGTGCTCTTCGGCCTGGCGATGGACTACGAGGTGTTCCTCGTCTCGCGCATCCGCGAGGAGTACGTGCACGGCGCGAAGGCGCGCGACGCGATCCGGCACGGCTTCGTCGGCAGCGCGAAGGTGGTGACGGCCGCCGCGCTCATCATGTTCGCGGTGTTCGCGGCGTTCGTGCCCGAGGGCGACCCGTCGATCAAGGTGATCGCGCTGGGTCTCGCGGTCGGTGTGTTCGTCGACGCCTTCGTCGTGCGCATGACGCTGGTGCCCGCCGTGCTCGCGCTGCTCGGCGATCGCGCCTGGTGGATGCCGCGGTGGCTCTCGAAGCTGCTGCCCGCCTTCGACGTGGAGGGCGAGGGCCTCGCCCGCGAGATCGCCCACGCCGAGTGGCCCGCCGACTTGCCGGAGGCGGCGATCGCCGCGGATCGCCTGCGGCTTCCCGGCCACCCGCGGACGGTTCGGCTGCGGGTCGCCCCGGGCGAGGTGCTGCTGCTCGACCCGCGCGATCCCGCCTCGCTGCCGCTCGCCGAGAGCCTCACGGGGCGCGGCCCGGTCGTCGCCGGCACCGTGAAGGTCGACGGGCTGCTGCTGCCGGAGCGGGCCGCCTCGCTGCGCGCGCGCTCGGCCTGGGCCGGCCCCGAATCGCTGCGGGAGGCGCTGCGGGACCGTCCCGCGGTGCTGCTGCTCGACCTGCGCAGTGCGGCCGGGCGGCCCATGGCCCTCGACCGCGTCGACGACCTGCGATCCGCCCTCGCCGCGGCGACCGTCGAGACGAGCCGGGGATCGGCGCCGGAGCTGACGATCGTGGTGCTCGGCGGACGCGAGCTCGCCGAGCACCTGCTGCCCGGCGGCACGCGATTCGTCGATCCCGGCGTCGATGCGGCCGGCGTCGATGCCGATCCCGCCGATCCCGCGCAGACCCTGGAAGGAGCCGCCCGATGAGCCTGCCGCTCGCACGACGCACGGGGAGCAAGCCCGTGCACTGGACCACGATCCTCGGTCTGATCCTCGTTCCGCTCACGGTGGCGGGGGTGCTGCTCTGGGGGCTCTGGAATCCGACGGAGCGGCTCGACAGCGTCACCGCGGCCGTCGTCAACCTCGACGAGCCGGTCGAGGTCGACGGCCAGACGGTGCCGCTCGGACGCGTGCTCGCGGGCGAGCTGATCGGGTCGGCGGAGAGCCCCGCGGACGAGGCCGCGGACGGCTCGGGATCCGACGCCCCCACCAACTTCACCTGGGTGCTCACAGACGAGGACGATGCGGAGGCGGGCCTCGACGACGGCCGCTACGCCACGGTCGTCACGATCCCCGAGAACTTCTCGGCCGCCGCCACCTCGCTCTCGGACGGGCCCGACGGCGCGGAGACGGCGTACATCGACGTCGCGGAGAGCGACCGCGGGCGGCTCATCGACACGGCGCTCTCCAGCATCGTCACCCAGACCGCCACCGGCGTGCTCAACCAGCAGCTCGGCGCGCAGTTCGTGGGCAGCGTGTTCGTGGGGATGAGCGAGCTCCACAGCGGACTCGGCGAGGCGGCGGACGGCGCCTCGCAGCTCGCCGACGGAGGTGCGCAGCTGGCCGACGGCGCGACCCAGCTGGCCGACGGCACGCAGCAGCTCTCGGACGGCACGCAGCAGCTCGCGACGGGAGCCGGCGAGCTGTCGACCGGTGCGGCGCAGCTCGCCGGCGGTGCCACGGAGCTCTCGACGGGCGTCTCGGCCTACGTCGGCGGAGCGCAGACGCTCTCCGATTCCTACACTCAGCTCGGCGCGGGTGCGACGGCGGCCGTGAGCCAGTTGCAGACGATGATCGGGGCGCTGGGGCAGCTGGCGGTGGACTCCGCCGGGCCGCAGGAGCAGCTCGCGGGTGGGATGGGGGCGGCCGGTGCCGCGGTGGCCCAGTTCGCGGGTGACGGCACCCCCGAGAACTCGGGCCGACTCGGCGCGCTCTACGGCGAGTGCCGCGCCTCGGGAGCGTCGCAGGAGTTCTGCGACACGATGCTCGCGGAGGTCGGCGGCTTCGCGCAGACGGTCGGCGGGGGTCTCCAGCAGGCCGGCGAGGGTGCGACCGGCCTGCAGGCCGCGCAGGAGACGTTCCAGGCGACGATCGCGGATCCGAACGCCCCGGCCGACCCGGGCGGCGACCCGATCGCGCAGCTCGACGAGCTGGTCGCGGGGCTCGGCGCCTTCGGTACCGGTCTGAGCGACTACGCGGCGCAGGGTGCGGCGCTCGCCGACGGGGCGGCCCAGTTCGCGGGCGGCACCGCCGGGCTCGCCGACGGCGTGTCCCAGTTCGCCACCGGCACCGCCGAGCTGGCGGCGGGCACCCCCGAGCTCGCGGACGGCGCCTCGCAGCTCGCCGACGGCGTCGGCCAGTCGGCGGAGGGCGCGGGCGATCTCGCCACGGGCCTCGGCGAGGCCGTGAGCGGGATCCCGAACTACAGCGAGGCCGAGCGCGAGAAGGTCGCCGAGACGGCCGTGACCCCGGTCGAGGCCCGCGGCGGCAGCGACGAGCTGTTCAACGCCTCCGGGGTGCCGCTGTTCGCGGGCATCGCGTTGTGGGCGGGCGCGCTCGCCTCGTTCCTGGTGCTCGCGCCGCTGTGGCGCCGCACCCGCGAGGCGGCGCGGGGCGTGGGGTGGATCGCGCTGCGCAGCGCGGCGCCGGCCGTCGGGATGGGCGCGGCGCAGGGCGCGATCGCGGGCATCGCCCTGCCGATCGCGCTCGGCTACGACCTGGGGCGGGGCGCCGCGTTCTTCGGCTTGGCGGTGCTGGCCGGGATCGCCTTCGCGCTCGTGGTGCAGGGGCTCTCGGCGCTGCTCGGCGGTCTCGGGCGCTTCATCGCCTTCGTGCTGCTGGTGATCGCGTTCGCGGTGGGGATCGTGTCGACGGTGCCGGATGCGCTCGCGGCCGCGGGTGACGCGAGTCCGCTCGGCTCGGCGCTCGCGGGGTTCCAGGCCATCGCGACGGGATCCTCCGGGGCCGGAGTCGCCGCGGTGCTGCTCGTGCTCTGGGGCCTCGGCGGGCTCGCGCTCACCGCGTTCGCGGTCGCGAGGGCGCGGAAGGCTTAGGGAAAACGGGTTTCGGGCTGAGAGCGAAACGCGCCGGCGTTTCGCCGCCCGGGACCCTGCGGCTGCTGCCGCAGGCGTTTTCCGCCTTCCGCGCCGGCGCCACCGCGTCGGGGAGGCTGAGGGAGAACGGGCTTCGGACTCGGAGCGAACTGCGTCGGCCTGCCGCCGCCAGGGACCCCCCGAACACGGCAGGTGCCCCGCCTGCAGCCGCAGGCGGGGCACCTCGATGGATCGGGACCGGTGCACCGCGCGGATCCGCGGCCCCGGCTCAGATCTGCGGGACGGCGATGTGATCCATGTCGGCGAAGGACTGGTTCTCACCCGCCATGACCCACAGGAACGAGTAGTTGGTCGTGCCGGCGCCGAAGTGCATCGACCATGCGGGGGAGATGACGGCGTCGCCGTTGCGCAGCACGACGTGGCGGGTGCGGCCGGGGCGCCCCAGGAAGTGGAACACCCGCTCGTCCTCGTCGAGGTCGAAGTAGACGTAGACCTCGGTGCGGCGGTCGTGGGTGTGGGGCGGCATGCTGTTCCACACGTTGCCCGGCTTGGGTGCGGTGATCCCGAGCACCAGCTGGCTGCTGCGCACCCCGTCCTCGTGGATGTGCTTGCGCACCACGCGCAGATTCGCGTGCTCCTCCTCGCCGGTCTCGGTGGTGAGGGCCTCGGCGGCGGGCACGAGGGTCGTAGGGTGATCCTCGTGCGAGATCGCGGAGGAGAGGAAGAACCGCGTGTCCGCGGTGTCGGCCTCGAAGGAGATCTCCCGCGCGCCGCGACCGATGTAGAGCGCGTCGAGGCGCGCGAGCGGGTAGCGGGTGCCGTCGACCACGACGGTGCCGCTGCCGCTCAGCCCCGTGACGGCGAGCTCGCGTCGCTGGCAGAAGTAGTCGGCCCGCAGATCGGGGTCGTTCTCCAGCGCGAGTGCTGTGCCCGGGGTCGGCTGCGCACCGCCGAGCACCATCCGATCCTCGTGGCTGTACACGACGTTGACGAGCCCCGGAGCGAAGAGATCGCCGATCACGAAGCGCTCGCGCAGCTCCTCATCGCTCATGTGTGCGAGCTCGTCCGGGTGGGTGGCGTGACGGATGTCCATGGATTCCTTCTGCTTCGATTCGGGGAGGGTCAGTGGTCGATGCTGCGGACGACGTTCTTCGGCGCGCCCTCGGCGAAGGCGACGATGTTGCGCCCGGCGATCGCGAACACCTCGTCGGCCTCGTCGGTGTGGAAGCCGATGTGCGGGGTCAGCACGAGGTTGGGGTGTTCGAGCGGCAGCGATCCCAGCTCTGGCGGCTCACTCTCGAAGACGTCGAGGCCGACGCCGAAGATGCGGTTCTCGCGGAGCAGACCGAACAGCGCCTCCCGGTCGACGATCTCGTCGCGCGCGGTGTTGACGAGGATCGCCGACGGCTTCAGCGAGCCGAGCAACTCGGCCGAGACGATGCCCTCGGTCTCCGGCGTGTGGGTGAGGTGCAGCGAGACCACGTCGCTGATCCGGAAGAGCTCGTCGAGCTCGATGCGGCGCCCGGGCAGTTCGCGCTCGACCTCGGGGCGCACGGTGCGGTTCCAGTACACGACGTCCATGCCGAGCGCGGCTCCGATGCGGATGGCCTCGCGCCCGATGGCGCCGGTCCCGACCACGCCCAGGGTGCGGTCCCGCAGCTTCACCCCCTGGTGCTTCGCCCACTCGCCGGCGCGCACGATGCCGTCGCCCTCGGTGATGCGGCGGGCCACTGCGAAGACGAGTGCGAAGGCGTGCTCGGCGACGCTGCGGCTGGCGAAGTCGGGAACATTGGTGACGGTGATCCCCAGCCGCTCGGCCTCGGCGACGTCCACGAAGCGGTGCGCGCCGGTTCCCACGAAGCTGACGAGCCGGAGGCCCGGCACGGACGCGAGGAAGCCCTCGGGAAGGGGACCCTGATCGCCGATGATGTAGAGGGCGTCGTAGCCCTGCGCGCGGGCGATCGTCGCTTCGGCGTCGGCGAAACGCTCCTCGAACCAGTCGAGCTGATGGCCGGCCGCGCGCAGCGGCTCGATGACGTCGCGCCGCACGATGTCGGCGTACTGCGGTTCCCCGTCGATGCACACGATCTTCACGATGGGATCCTTTCTGAGAGGTGGTGCGGGGGCCCGAGGCGCTGGGCCGGTCGTCTCCGGCCCCCGCGGTTCATGATGCCTGCGCGGTTACTGCGCCACCCAGCGGTTGAACTGGTCGGTCAGCTCGGCGTTGTGCTCCTTGTAGTAGGCGGCGTCGAGCGCGATCGCATTGGTGACGTTGTCGCCGACGGGGAGGAAGGGCTGGATGTCCTCGGGGAAGTCGCTCACCGCGACGCCGGTGCTGGCCGCCGGGATGGGAGTGGGCACGCGGGAGGCGAAGGCGATCTGGCCCGCGGTGTTCTCGACGACGCTCTTCAGCAGGTGCTGTGCCGCCTCGGCGTTCGGCGCATCGGCGGGAATCGCCCAGACGCTGTTCGCGTAGCCGGCCTGATCCCAGCCCACCGAGATCGGGAAGTCGTTCTGGCTCGCGGTGAAAGCACGGTTCGCCCACACGATGCCGAGGTCGCAGGAGCCGTTCTCGAAGCTCTCGATCGACTGCGCGCCGCTCGACCACCAGGTGACGCTGTCCTTGATGGTGTCGAGCTTCGCGAAGGCGCGCTCCGTGTCGAGCGGGTACAGCTCGTCGGGGGCGACGCCATCGGCCAGCAGCGCCGACTCCAGCGTCCAGCCGTACTGCGGGTTGTTGAACAGGCAGCGCTTGCCCTCGAACTTGGCGGTGTCGTAGAGATCCTCCCAGGTCTCCGGGTGTTCACCGTCCTCGGGCCACTTCTCCGAGTTCCAGGCGAGCACCATGCCGAAGGTGCCGACCTCGATGCCGGTGGACGAGTACGTGCCCTCGACGAGCTGGTCGACGGGCACGATGTCCGTGTCGATCTCGGCGAGATACCCCTGATCCGCGGCCTCCTGCGCGTCGCTCACCGAGGGCAGGAAGACGAGGCTCCAGTCGACGGCGCCGTTCTGCGCTGCGGCGAAGAACTTGGTGGAGGCCTCGTTGTAGTCGTCGGTGACGGTGACGCCGGTCTCCTCGGTGAAGTCGGCGAAGAGCGTGTCGTTCAGGCCCTCCCAGACGTCTCCGCCGCTGGTGTCGTAGAAGAGGATGTCGCCGGAGAGGGCTGCGTCGCCTTCAGCGGCGGGAGCATCGCCGCCGGAACCGCTGCAGCTGGTGAGTGCGAGGGCACCCGTGAGGGCGAGCGCGCCGAGAGAGAGGGCGCGGGTCGGGGTCGATTTCATATGCGTGTCCTTCCTTGGATGCATGGTGGGGGATACTGCGGGTGGGAGGTATCGAAGCAGGAGTCAGACGGTCGCCAGCAGCACGGCGCTGTTCGCCCGGATGCTCATGACGGTGGTGGAACCGGTCTCGGGGATGGGCAGGGCGCTGTCGAGGTCGACGACGTAGTGGCCCGCGTCGTCGGCGAGCCGCACGCGGATGGTCTGACCGAAGAAGCGGGCATCGGTGACGGTGACACGGGCGACCGCTTCGAACCCGGTCGGCACCGCCTCGATGCTCGGACTCAGGCGGATCTGCTCGGGTCGCGCGCTGATGGTGCACGCTGCGCCGGGCTGCAACGCGGATCCGGCGGCGGTGAGCGTGAACTCGCCGACGCGCACCGTGCTGCCGGACGGCTCGCAGGAGAGCACCTCGGCGCCGAAGCTGTTGGTCTCGCCGAGGAAGTTCGCCACGAAACCGCTGTTGGGCGAGCTGTAGACGTCCCGCGGCGCGCCGACCTGGCGGATGAAACCGGCCTCCATCACGCCCATTCGGTCCGAGAGGATGTAGGCCTCTTCCTGATCATGGGTCACGTAGATAGCCGTGGTCTCAGATTCCTGCTGGATCCGGCGGATCTCTGAACCGAGATCCTGCCGGAGGCGGCGGTCGAGTGCGCCGAGCGGTTCGTCGAGCAGGAGCACCCGGGGGCGCTGGGCGAGTGCGCGTCCGAGCGCGACGCGCTGCTGCTGCCCGCCGGAGAGCTGAGCCGGGTGGCGGTCGCGCAGCGGCCCCAGTTCGGTGAGCTCCAGGATCTCATCGATGCGTCGGGTCAGGGCGGCTCCCCGCACCTTGCGGATCTTCAGGCCGAAGGCGATGTTCTGCGCAACGGTGAGATGCGGGAAGAGCGCGTAGTTCTGGAAGACGAAGCCGATGTCGCGCTGCTGCGTCGGCAGCCGGGTGACATCGCTGCCGTCGATCGCCACCGTTCCGGAGGTGAAATCGATCAGCCCCGCGATGATGCGCAGCAGTGTCGTCTTTCCTGAGCCGGAGGGGCCGAGCAGCGTGAAGAACTCGCCCGCGTGCACGGTGAGGTCGGTCTCGTGCAGCACCCGGTTGCCGTGGAAATCGCAGCTGACCTGGTCGACGACGACCTCGCCGCGCTTGCCGCCCGCGGTGTCTGGAGTGGGGGACATGCCGGTCCTCATTTCTTGTCTGCCTGCGCCGCGGTGCGCCGCGACTGGGTGATGCGTTGGATGACGATGACGGCGATCACCGCGAGGGTGAGCAGCGCCGCGATGGCCGGGACAGTGGGCACGATGCCGCTCTCCAGGTACTGATAGATCGTGACCGGCAGCGTTTTCACCGGGCCGGTCTGCAGGAAGAGCGCGAGCACGACCTCGTCCCAGGACGTGACGAACGCGAGTCCGAATGCCGAGAGGATCGCCGGGATCATGCCGCGCACGGTGACCTTCCAGAAAGCCGAGATGCGCGAGGCGCCCATCGTCCAAGCGGCCGTCTCGAGGTCGAGACCCCGTGAGGCGAGCGAGGTGTTCAGAATCGCGAAGGAGAGGGGGAACGCGATGAGGGTGTGCGCGAAGACGAGGCCGGGGATGGTGCCGGCGAGCTTCAGGCGCAGCTCGACGGCGTAGATGCCGATCGCCAGCAGGATCGCCGGGGTGATGAGCGGCGCGAAGGCGAGCCCCGAGATCAGGAGCTTCGTGCGTTCGGACTTGGCGGTCTGCACCACGCGAGCGAGGTACAGCGCCAGGGCGGTGGAGGCCAGTCCGGTGAGGGTCGCGACGAGCAGGCTGCGCACGATCGGATCGAGCCATGTGGTGGTGGTGAGCACCTGTCCGTACCAGTCGAGGGTGAACCCGCGCGGTGGGAAGACGACGGTCTGCGTCTCGCCGACGGAGAGCGGGAAGACGATGAGGACCGGGAGCAGCAGCACCGCGAGCGAGACGAGGGTGATCGCACCGGTCACGACGGTGCCGACCGACCAGGTGAACCGCTGCTCGGCGCTCACGCCCTTGGCCTGCGCGCCCATCCCGGGGGCCTGGAAGCCGCCGCCGATGCGCAGCACCGCGATGTAGAGGACGAGCGTGGCGATGAGCAGCACGACGCCCAGGGCGGAGGCGATGCCCCATTGGAAGAGGTCGATCTGCTGCTGGATGTAGACGGCGATCGTCTGCTCCTGGGGGCCGCCGAGGATCGCCGGCACGATGAAGAAGCTCAGCGCGAGGATGAAGCACAGCAGCACGCCGCTGAGGATCGAGGTGCGCACGAGCGGCAGGAACACCCTCACGAAGATCTGCATGCCGGAGGCGCCGAGGGTACGGGCCGCGAGCACCACGTTGTGATCGATGCCGGTCATGCCGGAGTACAGGATCAGGATCATGTACGGGAGGAGGTACATCACGGTGCCCACCAGCGTGCCGCCCTGGGTGTAGAGCAGCGAGAAGCGCTCGCCGCCGAGGGCCTGGCTGGCCTGACTGATCAGACCGTTCGGGCTGAGGATCGAGGTGACCGCGAAGAGCCGCACGACGATCGAGACCTGGAACGGGATGAGGATCAGGAGCAGCACGGCGCCGGCGAGGCGCGCCGGCAGCCGGGAGATGAAGTAGGCGGTCGGGAAGCCGAGCAGCAGGGCGAGAGCCGTGGAGTTGACGGCCAGCACGACGGTGCGCCACTCGACCAGGTGCAGGTACTCGTCCTGCAGGATCGCGAGGTAGCTGTCGAGGGTGAACCGGGGGGCGCCCCAGTCCATCACCCCGTCGACGCTGATGCTGCGCAGCACGACGTCGAGCAGCGGCCAGAAGAAGAAGATCACGAAGAAGCCCGCCGCCGCAAGGGCGAGCGCGATCTTGGGAAGGCGGGTGAGGTCGAACGGCGACCGCTTCGGCGGTCGCACGGTCGGTATCCCGGTGGTGCTCAAGGTCATCGTCGATCCTCGGTGCGTCGGACCCGGCTCAGGCCGGGGTCTGCGTGATGATGTACAGCTTGCGGGCGGTCTCACGGACGTCCCAGACCACGTGCGAGCCGTCGGGGAGGGAGACGTAGGCTCCTGCTTCGATCACGACGACCTCGCCCGACTCGCGGGTGATGGTGCCCGCACCGCTGAGGAAGTACATGAACTCGGAGACGCCGAGCTTGCTCGAGTGGAAGCTGCCGGGGGTGATCTGCCAGACGCCGATCTCGGTCCGCGAGTCCTCGTGCAGGATCAGCTCCGACGCCTCCGGCGAGCCGGCGATGATCCGGGCCGGATTCGCGCCGGAGGCCAGCTCCGCCGTGGCGAGGTCGTTCCGGTCGGCCGGGTCGAAATGGGGTGCGGTCATGTGGCGTCCTTCGGGCGATGCGGCGATGCGATCAGCGCGGCGGTGTCGAACAGATTTGAAACACTGTCTCATAAGTGATGAAATGTTGTCAAACGAATCGGGCCGATGGGTGTTGGTTCATAAGATGGTGGGTGGGCACGATCCGCGACGGTGCGGCGGCGATTCGCCCCGGAAGAGCAGGAGAATCCATGGCTGAGCGCGTGATATCGACGGGCGGATTGACGTCGTCGGAGCGAGTGACCGGAACGCAGGGGCTCGAGAAGGCGATCGATATTCTCGAGTACATCGCGTCGGCGCCGCGTCCCGGCGTGACGCTCGCCGAGTGCACGGGCATCCTGGGCTTCAGCAAGGCGACGACGCAGCGCATGCTGCTCACGCTCACGCGCCGCAACCTGCTGCACTTCGACGAGGAGCTGGGCGTCTACTCGCTCGGCATGCTGACCGCTCAACTCGGGGCGGAGTACCTCAGCAGGCTCGACACGCGCAAAGCGGCCCTCCCCGTCCTGCGCGATCTCGTCGCCGAGTCGGGTGAGACCGCGCACCTGGGTGTGCTCTCCGGGGAGGACGTCGTCTACATCGAGCTCGTCGACAGCCCGCAGCCCATTCGCATCTTCAGCAAGGTGGGCGACTCGGTGCCCGCGTACGCGACCGCGATCGGCAAGGCCATCCTCGCCCACCTCCCCGGCGACGTGCGCCAGTCGCACCTCCCCGAGGCGCTCGTGGAGCGCACTCCGCGCACGCTCACCACCTTCGAGTCCCTCTATCGCGATCTCGCCCTGACGCGCGAGCGCGGCTATGCGATCGACGATGGCGAGAACCGCGAGGGTATCCGCGGATTCGCCGCGCCCATCTTCGATTTCTCGGGCAAGGTCTGCGCGGGTCTCAGTCTCGCGGGCCCGCACGCGCGCATCGACCCGACCGTGGACGACGCGCGTTTCGGAGCGCTCGTCACCCGCGCGGCGCGCCGGGTTTCGCAGGTGCTCGGTGCGCCCGATCCGACCGGGGGGTGACGGTCTCCGCTCGGGGAAGAGGCTTGGTGATCTGCAGCAGTTATGAAATGATGTTTCAAAATTGTTGCTGTGGAGGGTCAAGTGGATCAACGAGTACGACGTGTGGTGATCACCGATTGTGATCACGGCAGCACGGAGATCGAGGCGGCCGTCGCCGAGCGGTACGGCCTGGACCTGGTGGTAGCCGACTGCACCACCGAGGAAGAGGTGATCGCGGCTGCCGCCGACGCGGCGGCGATCCTTACCCAGTACGCGCCGGTCACCGCCCGGGTGCTGTCGGCGCTGCCGGGCCTCGAGGCGGTCGGCCGCTATGGCGTGGGCGTCGACACCGTCGACGTCGACGCCGCCACGGCGCGGGGGATCGCGGTGTGCAACGTGCCCGACTACGGCACCGAGGACGTCAGCGACCACGCCATCGCGCACGCCGTCGGACTCATGCGCGGGCTCCCCGGGCTCGACCGCGGGCTGCGCCGCGGCGACGCCCGGCTCGATCCCGTTCGCCCGCTGCACCGATTCTCCGCTTCGACCTTCGGCGTGTACGGCCTCGGCCTCATCGGCGAAGCGACGGCCCGAAAGGCTCGCGGCCTCGGGTTCCGGGTCATCGGCACCGATCCGAGGTTCGCTCCCGGCAGCGTCACTCCGGATGGCACCGAGGTCGTCTCGCCCGAGTCGCTGCTCGCGCAGTCCGACCTGCTCTCGCTCCACCTGCCGCTGATCCCGCAGACCCGGCACCTCATCGACGACGCGGCGTTCGCCCGCATGAAGCGCGGCGCGAAGGTCGTGAACACCTGCCGCGGCGGCGTCGTGGACACCGCGGCCCTCGTGCGCGCCTTGGAGAGCGGCCAGATCGCCGCCGCGGGGCTCGACGTCTTCGAACAGGAGCCGCTTCCGGCCGACAGCCCGCTCATGGGCTTCGATCAGGTGCAGCTGAGCCCGCACGCCGCCTGGTACAGCGAGGAGTCGTTCGCCGAGCTGAAGCGACGCGCCATGGAGAACATCCTCGAGGTCTGCGCCGGCCGACGGTCGGCCAACACCGTCAACGCGGTCGCACTCGCGACGCGCGGGGCGGCAGCCAGCGGGAACGGAGGAGGGGCATGATGTTCGATCGCGCCCTCGAGGGCCGACGGGCCGTCGTCACGGGGGCCTCGCGCGGGATCGGCGAGGCGATCGCCCTCGCGCTGCTGCGCAGCGGCGCCGACGTCACGGCGCTGCAGCGCGGTCGTCCCTCCGAAAGGCTGCGCCGCGCCGCCGCAGAGCAGGGGCGCGCTCTCGCGCACGTCCCCCTCGACCTCGCCGACGAGGCCTCGATCCGCGCGGCCGTCGACGAGACCGGCCCCGTCGACGTGCTCGTCAGCAACGCGGGCACCCAGATCCGCCACGACGCGCTCGACTTCCCGCTCGTCGAGTTCAACCGCGTGATGCAGGTCAACACGAGCGCCGTCTTCCAGCTCTGCCAGGGCTTCGGCGCCGGCATGGTCGAGCGGGGGCACGGCAAGATCGTGGCACTCGCCTCGCTGCTGTCATTCCAGGGGGGCCTGCGCGTCCCGGCCTACGCGGCATCGAAGGGCGCTGTCGCGCAACTCGTCAAGGCGCTCGGCAACGAGTGGGCGGGGAGAGGGGTCAACGTCAACGCCGTGGCTCCCGGATACGTCGAGACCGACATGAACGAGGCGCTGCTCGCCGACGCGGAGCGTTTCCGCCAGATCAGCGAGCGCATCCCGGCCGGTCGCTGGGCGAGGCCGGAGGACATCGCCAGCGCGGTGGTCTTTCTCTGCACGCCCTACGCCGACTACATCCACGGCACAGTGCTGCCGGTCGACGGCGGATGGCTCGGCCGATGACCGCCAGGCAGACCCTGCCCGTGACCCTGAGGGAGTCACCGGTCGTCGCCGTGCTGCGCGCCGCCGCCGCCGAGGACTACGCGCCGGTCGTCGAAGCGCTGCTCGACGGGGGCGTGCGCCACATCGAGGTCACGCTCAGCACTCCCGGGACCCTCGACGCGATCACCGGCCTGCTCGACCGTTTCGGCGATGAGGCCCGGGTGGGCGTCGGAACGGTGACCGTGCCCGATCAGGCGCGTCGCGCGGCAGAGGCGGGGGCGCACTTCCTCGTCACCCCCACGACCGACGCCGCCGTGATCGACACGGCCGTCTCCCTCGGCACTCCGATCTTTCCCGGAGGCTTCACTCCCACCGAGCTGCACACCGGGTGGTCGCGCGGCGCGGCCGCCGTGAAGGTCTTTCCCGCCTCGCGGCTCGGGCACGGATACCTGGCCGACCTGCGCGGGCCGTTCCCGGGCATCGAGGTGATCCCCTCGGGGGGAGTCGCCGTCGACGACGCGATCGCGTGGTTGCGCGCCGGCGCCTGCGCGGTGAGTCTCGGGGGTCCGTTGCTGCGCGACGCACTTCGGGGCGGCGATCCCTCCGAGCTGATGCGACGGTCACGCGACCTCATGGCACGCATCGACGACGCCGGAGTGGGGCGGGGGCGATGAACGGACCGCGACCCTACGTGCTCACCGTCGGCGAGTCCATGGGCCTGCTGCGGCAGGGACAGCCGGGGCGGCTCGCCGCACAGCGAACGCTCGACTTCGGCTTCGGAGGGGCCGAGTCGAACGTCGCGATCGGGCTGAGCCGACTCGGCACCGACGCGGTCTGGTGCGGGCGGCTCGGCGACGACGGGGTGGGCGAGCTCATCGAGCGCGAGCTGCGTGCCGAAGGGGTGCGCCCCTGGATCGTCCGCGACGCCGAGGCGCCGACCGGGCTGATGCTCAAGGAGCGTCCCACAGCCGGAACCTCTCGAGTGGTGTACTACCGGCGCCAGAGCGCGGGCTCTCGGCTCGCGGCCGCGGATGTGCCCGATGCGCTGATCGAGCGCGCTGCCCTCGTGCACGTCACAGGCATCACGCCGGCGCTCTCGGCGTCTGCCGACGGCGCAGTCGAGTCGGTGCTGGAACGGGCTCGCGAGGCGGGAGTGACGACGTCGATCGATCTCAACTACCGGGCCGCGCTCTGGGGCCGTGCGGAGGCCGCCGCACGACTGCGGGAACTCGTCGCCCTGGCCGACCTGGTCTTCGCGGGCGACGACGAAGCGGCGATCCTGGTCGGGCATCGCGGGACGGCTGAGTTGGCCACGGGATTGCGCGCGCTCGGGCCGCACGAGGCGATCATCAAGCTCGGGGAGCGCGGATGCTTCGCGTCTGCGGGCGACGAGAGCCTCGCACTGCCCGCGATTCCCGTGGATGTGGTCGATACCGTCGGGGCCGGTGACGCCTTCGTCGCAGGGTATCTCGCGGAGTACCTCTCCGGGGCCTCGCTGGCGCGCCGCCTGGAGACAGCGGTGTCCGCCGGGGCATTCGCCTGCCTGACTGGCGGGGACTGGGAGGGACTGCCGACGCGGAGGGACTTCGCGCTGCTGACCGACACGGACCCGGTGCAGCGATAGGTCCCCTCCTGCGCCTCTCAGTCGAGCGTCGCCGCGCGTCACAGAGCCGCGCCCCGCTCGCACCGCCGATGCGCGGAGCGTAGGCTCGAGGCATGACGATGCGTGCGATTGTTGCGGAGCGGACCGGCGGCCCCGAGGTGCTGAGGATCGCGGAGGTCCCGGATCCGGATCCGGGGCCGGGCGGACTCCTCGTGCAGACCGCCGCCGTGGGCGTCAACTTCATCGAGACCTATCAGCGCTCCGGCCTGTACTCCGTGCCGTTCCCCTTCGCCCCGGGGGCTGAGGGGGCCGGGCGCGTGCTCGCGGTCGGAGACGGCGTCGAGGGCTTCGCGGAGGGAGACCTGGTCACCACCGCCGAGGCGGGCGCCACCTATGCCGAGCGATTCGCGGTGGACGCGGAGCGCGCGGTGCGGGTGCCCGGCGCCATCGCTGCCGACACCGCCGCCGCGCTCCCGCTGCAGGGGCTGACGGCGCACTACCTCGCCACCTCCGCCGCGCGGCCCGAGGCGGGCGACACGGTGCTCGTGCACGCGGGCGCCGGGGGCGTCGGCCTGCTGCTCACCCAGCTGCTCGTCGCCCGCGGCGTGCGGGTGCTCACGACCGCGTCGACGCCCGAGAAGCAGGAGCTGAGCCGGGGCGCCGGAGCATCCGAGGTGCTGGACTACCGCGGGTTCGCGGATCGGGCGCGGGAGCTCACGGGCGGCGAGGGCGTCGCCGTGGTCTACGACGGGGTGGGCCGGAGCACCTTCGACGACTCCCTGAGCGCGCTGCGGGTGCGCGGCGAGCTGGTGCTCTTCGGGGGAGCGAGCGGCCCCGTGCCGCCGTTCGACCTGCAGCGCCTCAACGCGGGCGGCTCCCTCTCGGTCACCCGTCCCTCGCTGGGGCATTTCCTGCGCACCCCGGAGGAGCGCGCCTGGCGCTACGGGGAGCTCTTCGCCGCGATCGAGGCGGGGGAGCTCGACATCAGGATCGGCGCCCGTTTCCCGCTCGCCGAGGCAGCGGCTGCGCACCGGGCGCTCGAGGGCCGCGAGACGACCGGCAAGGTGATCCTCGAGCCGTGAGCGGATCCCGCGCGAGCCGAGCCGGCGCGGGGGACGGCGGCGCTGCGCTCGCGGCGTACCCCTGGATCTCCGATCCCGCGACGCGCGGCGCCTGGCTTCTCGAGCGCCTCGACGCCGAGGAGTTCGTCGGGCTGGGCGACTGGCTGCCGGGCGGCTTCGACGCGTACGTGCGGGTGCTGCACCCCTTCTCGCGCGACAGGCCCGAGGCCGGAGGCTGGGCCGAGTGGGAGGCGATGCACGAGGCTGGTCGCTGGGAGGAGGCGCCGGAGCTCGTCGACGAGAGCCGGATCCCCTGGCGCGACGCGGCCGCGGCGTTCGGGCGCTCTCTCGGTGCGACGACCCGCTCCGAGCAGGTGCTCGGAGTGCCGTGGGGCGAGCAGGAGGCGACGGCGCCCGACGGCTGGCGCTACTCCACGCCCGAGGAGGGCAGCCTCGACGGCCGGACCCTGGCGGCACTCATGCCGACGCTGCTCGCGCACACGGCGACGCCGGATCGCGGCGTCGCCGCCGTCTGGGAGGGGTTCGGGGGTCTCGTCAGCGCGCAGGGCGTGGGTTTCTTCGTGTTCGCGCCACCGCGCTTCGGCGGGCTGCCGGCGCCCCTGCAGCGGGTGTGGGCGATGATGGAGGGCGCGCGGCTGAGATTCGCGCTGGCGCGGCAGCGGTTCGGGACCCGCGCCGCCCTGCACGGGATGCTGCTGCCGCGCCTGCCCCAGCCCCGCGGCAGCGGCCTGCTCTCGCGCGAGGCCGCTGCCGGTCCCCGGCTCGTACTGCCGAGCGGGATCCGCGAGTACGTCTGCTTCGAGGTCGACCCGCGCGACTTCGCGAGCGGGGCCTGGATCGATCGGGCGCCCTGGGCCGAGCCGCCCGATCCCGGGTCCCCCGATTCCGAGTCGCCCGATCCGGAGCCGGGAGCGTCCCCGGACCGTGACGCGCAGTCGCCCCAGCTCCTGTGGCCGGAGGGCCGCGAGTGGGTGGTCGCGACCGAGATCGACTTCGACTCGACCATCGTCGGATGCTCCCGCGCCTGCGCGGATGCGCTGCTCGCGGCGAGCGCCGCGCGATCCCGGACCGGCGCCGGAGCCCCGTCGGAGATCGCGGCTCCCGCGCGGCCCGACTTCGAGGCGTTCGAGATCTCCCGCGACACCGAGGAGCTGTGGCACGACGTCGGGGAGGATCCCGGGGTCGTCGACTGACCCGCTGCGCCGCCCCCTACGGCACCCGGCGCAGCCAGGCGTCGGTGGTGAACTTCTGCTCGACGAGGCGCTCGGCCGCGTCCCACTCGCCCTCGGTGATCTCGCCCTCGGTGCCGCCGTGCCGGCGCTTGAAGACCTCGATCATCTTCGCGATGATCTCCTCGCGCTCCAGGCCGGTCTGGCTGCGCAGCGGATCCACGCGCTTCTGCGCGCTGGCGGTGCCCTTGTCGGAGAGCTTCTCCCGCCCGATCCGCAGCACCTGCGTCATGGCCTCGGGATCCATGTCGTAGGCCATCGTGACGTGGTGCAGCACGGCGCCCGATCCGAGGCGCTTCTGCGCGGCGCCGCCGATCTTGCCGTGCGGGCTCGTGATGTCGTTGAGCGGCTTGTAGTGGGCGTCGATGCCGAGCGCCTGCAGCGCCTCCAGCACCCACTCGTCGAGGTAGGCGTAGGAGTCGGCGAAGCTCATGCCGCGCACCAGCTCGCCCGGCACATAGAGCGCGTAGGTGATGCAGGAGTCCGGCTCCATGTACATGGCCCCCCCGCCCGAGATGCGCCGCACGAGCTGGGCGCCGCGCTCCGCGGCCTGCTCCTCGTCGACCTCGTTCTTCACGGACTGGAAGCTGCCGATGATCACGGCCGGGCCGTTCCACTCCCAGATGCGCAGCGTGGGCCCGCGCAGGCCCTCGCCGACCGCCGCGGTGAGCACCTCGTCGAGGGCCGCGTTGAGCACGGGGGAGACGGGCGGCTCGTGCAGGATCTGCCAGTCGTAGTCGCGCCAGTGCGCGGCGCCGGTGACGGCGCGCCGGATCGCGACGCCCACGGCGTCGGGAGTGAAGCCGAGCAGGTGCACCTCGCTCGGCAGCGCCCCGCGGATCGCGTCGCCGACCTCCTCGATCGTGCTGTTGGGATTCAGGCCCTCGACGGCGGAGTCGATGCAGGCGAGCGCGTCGTCGGGTTCGAGGAAGAAATCGCCCGAGAGTCGGAAGTCGCGGATGAGCCCGTCGACGACGTCGAAGTCGACGACGACCAGTTTGCCGCCCGGAACCTTGTACTCACCGTGCATGCTCATGAACTCAGACTACGCCTCGGCGGGGTCTACGGCGACCCTCGCCAGTTTGGCGCGCAGCCCTTCGATCAGTGCCTCCACGCCGAGTTCGAAGGCGTGCTGCGCGCGCAGTGTGTCTGCCTCGCCGATGAGCGACCGCAGCACCGGGTAGTCCTCGCCGTCGACGGGCTGCACCATCTGCACCGGGGCGATGAGGTCGAGCACGGATCCCATCACGAAGCTCTCGACGACGGTGAAGACCGCGATGATCTCGTCGGCGGGCCACCCCGCCTCCTGCAGTGCCGTTGCGACGACCTCGTACTGCCGCACGAGCTCGGGTGCCTGCACGGGGTGCGTGGTGAGCAGCGGGATCGTCTCGGGATGCTTCACGAAGGCGCCTGCGTAAGAGCGCGCCCATTCGGCGAGAGCCATGTCCCAGGGGAGCCGTTCGAATGCGCTGCAATCGATCTCGGCCACCACGCGGGATCGGACCCGCTCGATGATGTACTGCTTGTTCGGCACGTGGCTGTAGATCGTGGGCGTGCTGATGCGCAGCCGCTTGGCCAGTTTCGCGAGCGTGAAGGCGCCGGAGGGTTCCTCGCGGATCAGTGCGAGGGCGGCCTCGACGATCCGCTCCTCGGTGACGTGCTTGCGCACCGCGCGGGGGGACGGCATCCACTACCTGCTCTCTACTGGTTCCGGTGGCTCCACGCTAGCATCCCGGCACCCGGCGCAGGCATCATTTACCTAATGATGTTTGGAATTCCTAATCTTGTTAGGTAGCATGTTCCCGACGGTCCCGATCGAGGAGAGGATGGACCCGCGATGGAGCACCCGCGTCGTCTGCTCACAGGAGGGATCCTGTGGAACGGTCGCGGCTTCGAGCCCGGCTCGCTGGTGGTCGGAGGAGGCCGCATCCGCGAGGTGCTGCCGGCGGGACAACCGCTGCCGGAACTCCCCGAGGACTGCACGATCGAATTGGCGGGCGCGGCGGTGCTCCCCGGTTTCGTGGACGCGCACGCTCATCCGCTCATCGCCGGACGCGAGTTCGGGGGAGCGCCTGTACGCCGTGCGCGAAGCCGCGACGAGGCGGTGCGGATCGTGCGGGAGTACGCGCAGGCCCACCCGGATCTGGCCTGGATCGTGGGCGAGGGTTTCGACCTCAGCATCGATCCCAGCGGCATCTACTTCGCCGAGGATCTCGACCGCGCCGTGCCCGATCGGCCCGTGGCGCTGCGCTCGAGCGATATCCACACGATGTGGGCGAACACCCGCGCGCTCGAGGCCGCGGGGATCACGCGGGAGACTCCTGATCCGATCGATGGCGTCATCGAGCGAGCCCCGGACGGCACGCCCTCGGGCACGCTCCGGGAATGGGGCGCATTCATGCCGCTGCTCCGCGCCGTGCCTCGGCCGCCCGTGGCAGAGGTCTCCGCGGGACTGCTGCGCGGCCTGCGGGCCCTCAGCGCGGAGGGGGTCACCACCGTCCAGGACGCCTGGGTCGAACTCGAAGATCTGGACGCCTACGTCGATGCCGCTCGGTCCGGACTGCCGGTACGGCTCAACATCGCTTTTCGCGCCGTTCCCGGGGACTGGACGGAGCAGCTCGCTGAGTTCAGCCGTGCCCGCAGGCGGGTCGAGGCACTCGGCATACCCGAGTTCACCGCCCGCACGGTGAAGTTCTTCGCCGATGGCATCATCGAAGGCGGAACCGCCCACGTGAAGGAGCCCTATCGCGGCGGCAGCTGTTGCGGCGTCCCCGCCTGGGAGCGCGCAGAGCTCGCGGCGGCGACGGCGGCGTTCGACGCGGCCGGGTTCCAGCTGCACATCCATGCGATCGGCGATGCCGGCATGAGCAGCGCGATCGATGCGATCGTCCGAGCCGCCGAGCGCAACGGGGTGCGGGACCGCCGACCGGTCATCGCGCACGCGCAGCTCGTCGCCGCTCCCGACCTGGCACGCCTCGTCGAGGCTGACGTGACCGTCGCGATCCAGCCGTACTGGGCGAAGCTCGACGGCGTCGTGCGGCACCTCACGAACGGCCGCCTCCGCGGCGAGCGCGAACACCGCCAGTACCCGTTCCGCACGATGCGCGAAGCCGGTGTACGGCTCGCATCGTCCAGCGACTTCCCGATCACCACGCCGAGCCCGCTGCGGGCGCTCGGCGTCGCGATCAGCCGTGACGAGCACGGCGATCTCGCCCGCTCCTGGATCCCGGAGGAGCGGCTCGATCTCGCCGAGGCCGTCGAGGCCGCGACCATCGCAGCTGCCTACACCCAGTTCGCAGACGACGGCCTCGGATGCCTGGCCCCCGGTGCTCCCGCCGATTTCGCCGTGGTCTCCGGGCTGTCGGCGCACCCCGGCCCCGTGGAGCTGCTCAACGCCCGCGTCGAATCCACCTGGCGCGATGGCGCGCCGGTCTACGTCCGTCCCGCGGATACCCCGATCACCCCTGTACCCCGGCCGCTCGAAGGAGAGTCCTCATGACTGCTGCACCCGGCAACCCCGCCGTCGCCTCACCCCCGCCGCCCGCCGCCCGATCGACAGATGCCGGCGTGATGAAGCGCGAGTTCACGCTCTGGTCGGCCTTCTCGCTCGCGTTCGTCTTCGTCTCGCCGATCGTCGCGATGTACGGGATCTTCGGCCTCGGGCTGGCGACCGTGGGTCCTGCGTTCTGGTGGGGTTGGGTCGTCACGCTCCTCGGCCAGCTCACGGTCGCGATCGCGCTCGGTGTGCTCGCCTCGCGCTGGCCGCTCGCCGGTGGGGTGTACCAGTGGTCGCGACGGCTCATCGGACCGAAGTACGGCTGGTTCGCGGGTTGGGCGTACACCTGGGCGCTGCTCATCGCGCTGAGCTCGGTCTCCTACGCGGGTGCGGTGTTCGTCGCACTGCTCTTCGGCCTGGACGCGACCTCCCCGAGCGTCCTCGTCGTGCTCGCCGTGGCACTGCTCGCGATCACCACCCTCGTGAACATCGCGGGCCGTCGTGTCGTCAAATTCGTCGCGACCGCATGCATCATCGCCGAGATCGTCGGCTCGGTGGGGGTCGCCGTGTACCTGCTGGTCTTCGGTCGGGAGCAGGATCCCTCGTTCCTCGTCGAGGGGCTGCAGACGGCCCCGGGAACGCCGTTCATGATGACCCCCTTCGTTCTCGTGGTCGCGATCGCGGGCTGGTCGTTCCTCGGCTTCGAGAGCGCCAGCAGCATCGCCGAGGAGGTGAAGAACCCGAAGCACGCGGTGCCGCGGGCGATCGTCTACTCGCTGCTGGGCGTCGGCGCGGTGATCCTCTTCACGAGTTTCGCCATCATCCTCGCGATCCCGGATCTTCCGGAGATCCTCGCAGCCTCGGAGGGCGACCCGGTGATCGCGGTGCTCGCGCACCACTTCCCTCCCATCGTGGTGGAAGCGATCCTCGCGATGTTCGTCGTGGCGTTCCTCGCGAGTCTCGTCGGCATCCAGGCCGCGGTCTCGCGCCTCGTCTGGGCGAACGCGCGCGAGGACGAGCTGCCGGCCGCAGCCTGGCTCAAGCGCCTGCGCGGCGAGGGCGGTCTGCCGGCGAACGCCATCCTCGTCACGGGGCTGGTGTCCATCGCCGCTCTGCTCCTGCTCCAGAACGAGTACGTGAACACGCTGCTCGTCGCCTTCACGACCGTCGGCTTCTACGCGGCGTTCACCTTCCCGGTGCTCGGTCTTGCCATCGCACGGATCCGAGGGACTTGGCGCCCGGACGAGCGGCTCTTCATGGGCCGGATCGGCACGGCCATGTCCTGGGCGGCGCTGGTCTGGCTTGCCCTGGAGATCACCAACGTGCTGTGGCCCCGCGAGTCCGCCGAGTTGTGGCTGATCAACGCGGCGCCGCTGATCGCGTCGGTCGCCGTCGCCGTCGCCGGCATCGTGGTCTACCGTCTGTCACCGGTGGGCCGAGGCCTCGTCGTCCCGTCGGCCGCACCCGACGGGCGCACCGCCCACACCCCGACCACCGAGAAGTGAGGATTCCCGCATGACCGGACTGTACCGCTGGCCCGAGTACGACGCAGTCGAACTGCACCGTGCGCGATTCGAACGCGTGAGCGAGGCGATGCGCGAGCACCGGGTGGATGCGCTTCTGCTCGTCGGCCCAGACCATATCCGCTACGCGACGGACTTCCGTGCGCACCTGACGAACGAGTCGGAGTGGTTCACCGCCCTCGTTCGAGGGAACGGTGAAGCGGAGCTGTTCCTGCCCTACATCGACGAGTCCCTCGTGGCGCCGGACCCGTCGTCGCCGTGGATCACGCGTGTGCATCCGGTCGCCTCCTGGTCGGCGGCCACGGCGAACCCCCGTACGTGGGCGCGTCAGGTGGCGGACGCGCTCCGCAGGCCGATCGGCGCCGGCACGATGCGCATCGGTATCGACGGAGTCGACCAGACCCTGCTCGTGGGCCTGGGCGACGCGCTTCCCGGTGTGGAGTTCGTGCCCATGGCCACCGCGCTGCACCGCATCCGGCGCGAGAAGCACCCGACCGAAGTGCTGCTGCTCGAGGCGGTATCCCGCGTGAATGCGGGAGCCATGGAAGCGGCGCTCGCCGCGGCGCGCGTCGGGGGGACGGACCATGACGTGCTCGCGGCGGCCATGGCCTTCCAGCAGGGGGCCGGCGTCGAATTCGTCACCCATTCCGTCTGCAATCTCCGCAACGGCAGCGGCGACTGGTTCGCGGCCGGGCGCCGCTTCGCGGAGGGGGACCCGTTCTTCTTCGATATCGGGTGCTACGGACCGGGCGGCTACGCCTCCGACGCCGGCCGCACCGGCTTCGTGGGCGAACCGCGAGCGGAGCACCGCGCGGCATACGAGCACCTGCTCGAGGCGCATCGCATCGTGCAGAGTCTCGCTGTTCCGGGAGCGCGGGCCTCGACACTGCTGGCGGCGTGCAACGACTACCTCGGCGCACACGGGCTGGGACGGACTCCCTATGCGATCGGCCACGGCGTGGGCCTGCGCATCTGCGAACTGCCGACGCTGTTCTCCGCTGGGCTCATGGACGAGGACGTGACTCTCGTCGAGGGCGAAGTGATCGCGCTCGAGCCCGAGACGACCGTGGTGGTCGATGGCGTCGCGACGGTCCTCAAGGTCGAGGACAACTTCGTCGTCGAGGCGAACGGGCTGCGACAGCTCACCGTGGTTCCCGGCCCGGAGGAGTTCGTGGTCGCCTAGTCGCTCCGCACCCCGGCCCGCTCATCGGTGCGGGCCGGGGTGCGCGCGGCGAGTCGCGTCCGGGCGGCTCAGCTCGCCACGCGCTCGAGCATCCAGGTCGTGAGATCCGCGTAGACGTCCTCGCGGTTGGTCTCGTTGAGCGTCTCGTGGCGCGCGCCGGGGTACAGCTTCACGGTGACATCGCGCACCCCGCGCTTGCGATAGGCGTCGGCCAGCAGCCGCAGCCCGTCGCCGCGGCTCAGCGGGTCCTCGGCGCCCGAGACGATGAGGATCGGCAGCTCGGCCGGGATCCCGTGCCCCGGCTTGCCGAAGAGCCGCAGCCCGTCCGCGACGCCGAAGAGCTTGAGGATGTCGGCCGCGAAGCACAGGGGGTCGGCGATGAACGCCTCGGCGACCGCCGCGTCTCGGCTCAGCCACTCGAAGCCGTTCGCGCCGTCCGCCTTCCACTTCGCGTTGAGCTCCCCGCTCTCCATGTGCTTGAAGGTGCGGAACGCCGTGCCGGAGAGCACGAGCGCGTCCCAGGCCCGCGGGTGCTCGTTCAGGATCCGCTGCGCCATGAGCGAGCCCCACGAGTGGGCGAACATGACGACGGGCAGATCGGGGTGCCGCTCGCGTGCGATCCCGGTGAGCTGCAGGACCGCCGCCTCGGTGGCCTGCAGCCCGCCCGGGCCGAGGCGCCCCAGCTTCGAGAGGTCGCCGTCGTACTGCTTGCGCCCCGTCTCGCCGTGCCCCCGGTGGTCGTCGGCGTACACGGTGAACCCCGCCGCGACGAGACGGCGCGCGAACGCCTCGTAGCGCTTGGCGTGGTCGCCGATCCCGTGCGAGATCTGCACGATGCCCACCGGATCCTCGGCCGTCCACTCGTAGACGAAGATCTCGACCCCGTGGGCGTCGGTGAAGCTGAACTCGGTGCGCGCGGTGGCCTCGGTGTCGCTCATGTCCCTATTCTGGTGTGCCCGCCTGGACGCCGCCAGGGCGCGATGGTGGAGCCCGGGCGGCGCGCTCCCGCACGGCCGTCCGGCGCGGCCGCACCTCCGAATGATCATCCCGCGCGCAGCGGGCCTGCGAGCGGAGCCGCAGGATCCAGGCGGGGTGGATCCTGCGACTCCTTCGTCGCGCAGGACGACGGGTGAGGCGACCGGCGCAGGATGACGGGTGAGGGCGCCTGTGCAGGATGGCCGGGAGGGGCGTTCGCGCGGGAGGACCGGGGCCCGGGATCAGGCCCGGCGGTGCGCCACCTCGCCGTCGACGAGCGTGAGCGCCGCGGCGGTGCCGAGCAGTTCCTCCGGGGCGTCGGCGAGAGGATTGGCGGTCCAGACGACCGCGTTCGCCCGGTACCCCGTCGCGATGCGGCCGAGCTCGTGCTCGCGCTTCGTCGCGTACGCGGTGCCCAGGGTGAGGGCCTCCAGCGCCTGCGCCGGGGTGAACACGCGCTCCGGCTGGTAGGGCTCGCGGCTCTGCTCGAGCGCCGACTTCGCGGTGAGCGCGATGAACAGGTTGTCGGGCGCCTCGTGGGGCGCCGTGGGGGCGTCGGTGCCGAGCGCGAGCGTCACGCCCGCCTCGCGGAACTTGTGCCACGGGAAGCCCGTGCGTGCGCGCTCGTCGCCCAGCACGGCCTGCCAGTTGTCGAGCACCGCGGGGTCGCAGTGCACCGGCTGCATCGAGGCGGTGACGCCGAGCGCGGCCATGCGCGCGATCGTGTCGTCGGCCACCGACTCGAGGTGCTCGACCCGGGCGCGGCGGTCGGCGCAGGGACCGTTCACGCGGATGCACTCCTGCACCATGTCGAGGGCGATCGTGCTGGCCTCGTCGCCGATCGCGTGCAGCGCCAGCTGCAGACCGGCCGCATCGGCGGCCACCGCGACGGGCAGCGCGAACTCGCGCTCCCAGATCGGGCCGGGCAGCGCGCCGTTCGCGTAGGGCGCCCGCATCGCGGCCGTGCAGGCGTCGATCACGCCGTCGAGGATGAACTTCACGCCGACGATCCGCAGCCACTCGTCACCGTACCGCGC
Organism: Leucobacter sp.; assembly: GCF_053528595.1. Taxonomy (NCBI): domain Bacteria; kingdom Bacillati; phylum Actinomycetota; class Actinomycetes; order Micrococcales; family Microbacteriaceae; genus Leucobacter; species Leucobacter sp. The sequence goes on from NZ_JAIVPF010000081.1 coordinate 28,784, forward strand.
CGCGATCTCCTCGCGGATGCGGGCGACCTCCGCGACCTCGGCGAGGTCGGTCTCGAGGTCGCCCGAGGCGGTGAGGATCCAGTGGGCGTTCACCGGGAAGGGCAGGCGCCCCTCGCGGTCGAGGATGCGCCGGTAGGTCGCGAGGTCGGGATGCCCGAAGGACATCTCCGAGGCTCCGGTGACGCCGGTCTCGAGGTACGCGTCGAAGGCGGCGGCGAGCCACCGGTCGCGATCCTCGTCGGTGGACACCGTGTCGAGATAGGCCCAGCCGTACTGCATGGCCGCGGTCTCGAGCAGGAAGCCGGTGGCGTCGCCGTTCTCGTCGCGCTCGATCCGGCCGCCGACGGGGTCCGGGGAGTCGCGGGTGATGCCCATGGCCTCGAGCGCGGCGGAGTTCACCCACATGGTGTGGAGGTCGTTCGCGTCGAGGAAGACGGGCACGTCGGAGACCGCCGCGTCGAGCATCGCCGCAGTGGGGCTCTGGCCCTCCTCGAAGATGTCGAAGCGCCAGCTCACGCCGGTGATCCGCGGTGCATCCGGGTTCGCCGCCCGGGCCGCGGCGATCCGCTCCTGCACCTCGGCGACCGTGGCCGCGTCGCGCAGCTGCACCTTCGACAGCGCCTCGCCGAGCATCAGCATGTGGGCGTGGCCCTCCCAGACGGCGGGGGTGACGAGCGCACCGCCGAGGTCGACCTCCTCGGCGGCGCCGGATGCCGCGTCGGCCGTGCCGGCCGCGAGCCGCACCGCGTCGAGGTCCCCCGCCGCGAGCACCCGTCCGTCGCGCACGGCGAAACTCTCCCGCGGCGCCACGGAGGCGTCGCCGGTGAAGACGACGGCGTTGCGGTAGATCGTCGTGGTGGAGGGCATGGGGACTCGCTTTCGCCGGAGGGTGTGGGGATGATGTCGATGGTAGCGGGACGCTCGGCGCGGCCGGAGCGGGGCGCCCCGGCCGCGGTCAGACGCCGACGGGCTCGGACGTCTCGGCGGTGCGGGATCGGGCCAGCGCCCGCTCGGCGCCCACGGAGACGCGCGCGATCAGCACGGTCGGGACGATGACGAGGAAGCTCACGAGCCCCATGAGCAGGGCGAACACCGGCACGCCGAACCACTCGATGAACGCGCCGCCGATGAGCGGGGCGAAGCTCGAGCCGACGAGGTAGGCGCCGAGCAGCGGGCCCGACCAGCGACCGCGGGCGTCGAGGCCGGCGGCGGTCGCGATGAACAGGGTGAAGGCGAACGCGTAGACGGTGTTGACGCCGATGATGAGCGCCGCGAGCAGCGCGGGATCGTCGGCGAAGCCGACCCAGATCTTGAGGGCTCCGCCGAGCACGAGGGCCGCGGCGAGCGGCACCGCGCGGCCGATGCGGTTGCCGAGGATCGTGACCACGAGCATGCCGATGATGCCGCCGGCGGCCGCGAGGCTGAGGGTGAAGCCGAGTGGCTGCTCGCCGAGGCCCACGGCATCGCCCAGCACGGGCGCCATCGTCCAGATGGCGTCCTCGCTCGTGCCCCAGAGCGGGAACACGAGCAGCACGGCGATGCCGGCGATGGTGATGCGCCTCGGCTCGGCGATCTGCAGGCTGCTGGTCACGTCGACCGGCTCGGCGTGCTCGGGGGAGTCGGGCAGCCACGCGGCGAGCGCCAGGCCCACGAGCGAGATGAGGGCGAGCGTGCCGAACACGCTGCCCTGCGTGATGCCGATGATCGGGATCACGGCCAGCACCACCGTGATGAGCACGCGGTTGACGAGCCCGCTGGTGGCCGAGACGCGGTTGGGGTTGCGCAGCGCCGCGATCGCGGCGCCCGAGGTGGAGATGGCGGCCCCGACGCCGGCTCCGCCGACGATGAGACCGGAGACGGCGACGGCCGGCGCGGGGGCGAGGGCGGCGGCGCCGAACGCGACCGCGGCGAGGGCCAGCCCGGCCATCGCGAGGGGGCGGCGGGCGCGCCCCGAGGCGAGCCGCGCCGTTGCGAGGCCCACCACCGCGGAGGCGAGCAGCGCCCAGGTGAGCACGTTGCCGCTGGCGACGATGTCGAAGCCGAGCGCGCCGAGCGCGGTCATGATGAACGGCGCGAGATTGGCCATCATCAGGCTCGCGAGGGCGATGAGGAATGTCGCGCTCCCGTTGCGCAGGGTCAGCGGGAAGCGGGGATCGGTACTGGTCGGGGGGATGCTCACGGGTTCTCTTCTCCGGCGGCTCTGGCGGTAAAACCGAAATCATTTCGGTTATCGTGTTCATGCTGCCTCCTGTGGGAGGATCTGTCAAGCAGGAACCCGAAGGGAGGCTCCGTGGCGCGACCCAGGACCGCACGTCTCAGCCGAGAGATCATCGGCCGCGCCGCCATCGACTTCGTCGAGGCGGGCAACGAGCTGCAGCTGGTGCCCCTCGCCCGGCGCCTCGGCGTGAGCGTCTCCTCGCTCTACCACCACGTGGCCGGACGCGACGGCGTGATCCAGGCCATGCGCCAGGTGCTCGTGGCCCAGTACATCAGGCCGATGCCGGCCTCGGGGGACTGGCGGCAGCGCATCCGCCAGGAGGTGGAGCTGACCTGGCGGATGTACGCCGACCACCCGCGCGTGCTGCAGCTCATGCTCACCGTGGTCATCGACGAACCCGACGTGCTGCGCATCTACAGCGTGCTCGCCGAGGCGCTCGACGAGGCGGGGCTGCCGGAGGACGAGATCCTCACCACGATCGAGGTCATCGACGCCTTCACCTTCGGCATGACCCTCGACGCGCTCTCGCCCGACACGATCCTCGATCCGGCGCGCGCCACGGGCACGCTCGCGCGGCTGCTTCCCGGCCACCTGTCCGGAGCGGAGCGCAATCGGCGCGTGTTCGCGAGCGGGCTCGACCTCATCATCGCGGGCATCGAGGCGCGGGTGCGGGAACGCGGCGCCGCCTGAACGCGCGCGCCGCGCCGCGCTGACGTACACTGTGCCTGTGTCACCCTCGGACCGCCGGCGGCCGGCCCGGCGGCGGGGCGGGCTCTCCCGGATCAGCCTCGCCCTCTGCGCGGGCGCGCTCGGCGGCGCGGTGCTGCTCGCCGTGGGGCTTCCCGGCGAGGACGGAGCACCCGGGTCCGAGCGGATCCACGCGTCGATCGAGGAGGGGACGAGCATGCGGATCAGCGCCATCGAGGTCGCCGGCCCGGCGGCCGGCCGGGAACCCGGGTCGCCCGACCGGCTGGGATCGGCGGCGGTGCCGGTGCGCCTGTACCTGCCGGCCGAGACGCCCTGGGCGACGCTCGTGTGGGCCCACGGCGGATCCTTCGTGCGCGGCACGCTCGACTGGCCGGAGGCCGACTGGGTGTCGCGGCGCTTCGCCGAAGCCGGTATCAGGGTCTACTCCGTCGACTACGCGCTCGCGAGCGAGGCCGTGAAGGCCCCGGCCCCGGGCAACGACGTAGCCGCGGTGCTGCGCTGGGCCGCCGAGCAGGACGGGCCGCTGGTGGCGGGCGGGGCGAGCGCGGGAGCCCACCTCGCCGCGCTGGCCGCGCTGGCGCAGGCCGACCTCGCGGCCTCGGGAGCCGCGCGCGCGGCCGACGCGCTGATCCTCGAGTACCCCACCCTGCACCGCGTGCAGCGCGCCGACCCCGCGCTCGCCGCGGCCACCGCCGCCCTGCCCGAGCAGCGGCGGTTCGATGCGGCTCGCATCGCCGAGATGTACGCGTTCTACCTGGGCGAGCCGGGAGCCGCCGCGGCCGGGGCGGTCGTGGCGGGGGAACTGCCGGCCGAGCGGCTCGCGCTGCTGCCGCCGACGGTGATCGTCAACGCCGACGCCGACGATCTGCGCGCCTCCGGGGAGGAGTTCGCCGAACAGCTGCGGGTGGCGGGGGTGCCGGTGGTCGAGGCCGTGCAGCCCGGAACCGTGCACGGCTACCTCAACCGGCCCGACGAGTCGGACCGCGCCCGCGCCGACGCGCAGGAGACGATCGACCGCTTCGTGCGGGAGCTGCGGGGGATCCTCGCGCCCTAGCGCGGCGGACGCTCAGATCATGTACTCGAGCTCGCGGTAGGCGCCGCGGTAGAAGAGCAGCGGGGCGCGGTCGGGGTCGGTCGAGATGCCGAGCACGCGCACGAGGAAGATGAGGTGGTCCCCCGCCTCGATCTCGCGCTCGATCTCGCCCGCGACCCAGCCGGTGACCCCGTCGAGCGTGGGCGCGCCATTGGCCTCGGACGGGTGCCAGGAGACGCCCTGCCACTTGTCGGTGCCCGAGCGCGCGAACTGCGCGCTCAGGTGCTGCTGCTCGGCGCTCAGGAAGTTGACGACGACCTGCCCGTGCTCGCGCACGGCGGCGAGGCTCTGCGACGTGCGGGCGATCGAGAATGAGACGAGGGGCGGGTCGATCGAGACGCTGTAGAACGACTGGCAGGTGAAGCCGACGGGGGCCGTCGCGCCCTGCGTCGTGATGACCGTGATCCCCGAGGCGAAGGCGCCCATGGCGTTGCGGTACTCGCGCTCGTCGAAGGGCGTGGTCGCCGGCGTGCCCTGCAGCGCGGGGGGCTCAGCGGTTGCCGGGGGCTCGGCGGCGGCGCGGCCCGGGCCGCTCGGCGCGGGCGGGGTGCCCGGGGCCTCGTGGCGCTGCTCGGGGCGGGTGATGGCGGAGGCGTCGAGGTTCATGCGCCGGCCTCCGCCCGTGCGGCGACCCCGGGCAGCAGCGGCCCCTGGCTCGCCACCCACTCGTCGAGCAGTTCGTCGCGCCGGTCGAAGCGCGGAGTGGGGAAGGCGAGCCCGCGGGTGGGCACGCTCGCTCCCAGCTCGACGAGCAGCGGCCGCAGCGTGAACTCGACGGCCAGCGCGTGCTCGTCCGAAGCGATCGTGAAGACCGGGATCGCCGCGACCCCCTCGAGCCCCTGCGCCGGATAGCGGTCGAGGAAGGCCTTGAGCAGGCCCGTGTAGCTGGCCTTGTAGGTGGGCGTGGCGATGACCGCGTAGGTCGATGTGCGCAGTTGCTCGTTCAGCGGGTCGAGCGCGGCCGACGGCCAGCGGAAGAGCTCGTCGGCGTGGTCGATGAGGTCGACGGTCGGCAGGATCTCGGCACCCGTGAGCGCGGCGAGGCGCTGCGCGAGCTCCTCGCCGATCTGACGCGTGCGCGAGTGCGGCTTGGGGTTTCCGACGATGACGGAGATGGTGGACATGGCGCTCCCTTCGATGACGGCCGCGGCGAGGCGCTGCGGTCGATGGTCGTCCGCCGGAGCGGCGCGCAGCGCCGCGGGCGGACGGCGGGTGCTCCACGGTGTGATGTCGCGGAGTCGCCGCGGGATCTCATCCTGCGGGGTTGCAAGTCAGTGTAGGCGGTGCTGCTCCGCAGCCGCGGGGGAGGGCCGCAACAGAGCGTAACGGTCATTTTCCGTCACGTTGTTGCGACCGCCTGGAGCGCTAGTCATAAGCTCGCAGCATGTCTCCCATAACGAAACGGAAAAGCTCTGGGCTCCCCTTCACCATCGGTGTCGCGCTCGACGGCGCCGGCTGGCATCCCGCCGCATGGCGGGAGCCGACCGCTCGCGCGACCGAGATCTTCTCGGCCGCCTACTGGCACGACCTCGTCGACCGGGCCGACGCCGCCGGGATCGACTACGCCACCATCGAGGACGCGCTCCGCCTGCAGAGCGCGCACCCGTTCGGGCAGCGGGCCGTGGGCGCGCTGCCGCCGCGGCCGCAGCCCGCCATCGTCGAGGGGCGCCTCGACGCGCTGCTCATCGCGAGCTGGATCGCGCCGCGCACGCGGGGCATCGGGCTCATCCCCACGGTCACCACCACCCACACGGAGCCCTTCCACGTGGCGACCGCGCTGCAGACCCTCGACCACGTCTCCGAGGGCCGCGCCGGGTGGCAGCTGCGCTTCTCGGGCGAGCCCGCGGCCGCGGCCGCGTTCGGCCGCAAGCCGGCGCCGGCGATCGACCTCGAGCGCGTGGCGGCGGGCGAGCCCGACGCGGGGCTCGACGAGCTGATCGGCGAGGCCGCCGACGCGGCCGAGGTGGCACGCCGCCTCTGGGACAGCTGGGAGGACGACGCCGTGATCCGCGACGTGGCCACCGGGCGATTCCTCGACCGAGACCGCGTGCACCACATCGACTTCGCCGGAGAGCGCTTCTCCGTCGTCGGCCCCTCGATCGTGCCGCGCTCGCCGCAGGGGCAGCTGCCGGTGACGCTGCTGGCGCACGCGACCCCCGTCTACGAGCTCGCGGCCCGCGCGGCGGACATCGTCTTCGTGACGCCGGAGCACCCGTCGGCCCGCACCGGCGCCTCACGGGGCGCCCCCGCCGCCGAGATCGTCGCGGCCGTCCGCGCCGCCGAGGCCGCCGTGGACCGTCCGGCACTGGGGCTCCAGCCGCTGCGCATCGTCGCGGACCTGGTGGTGGGGCTCGATACGGCCGAGGAGCGGGCGGAGGATCGGCTGCGCCGTCTCGACGCGCTCGCGGAGACGGGCTTCGAGAGCGACGCCGCCCTCGCCGCGGGTTCGGCCGACGAGGTCGCCGCGCTGATCGAGGCGTGGAGCGAGGCGGGGATCGACGGCGTGCGGCTGCGCCCGCTGGCGCTGCCGAGCGACCTGGCGGCCATCGCCGACGCCCTGCTGCCGCGGCTGCGCGAGCGCGGCCTCGCGGCGGAACCCGGTGATCCGGGAACGCTGCGCGAGCGCTTCGGCCTCGCGCAGGCGGCCAACCGCTACGCGGCGGCCGGCACCGAGGAGGTGGCCGCATGAGCGGGCGCACCGGCACGCGGCAGGTGCACCTCGTGGCGCACTTCCCCGGCGTCAACAGCACGACGGTCTGGAGCGATCCGGAATCGGGCAGTCAGATCGACTTCGCGTCGTTCCGGCACTTCGCGCAGACGGCCGAGCGCGGCCTCTTCGACTACATCTTCCTCGCCGAGGGCCTGCGCGTGCGCGAGCACGGCGGCAGGATCCACGACCTCGACGTGGCCGGCCGGCCGGCCACGCTCGCGATCCTCGCCGCACTGGCATCGGTGACCCGCAGCATCGGCGTGGTCGGCACCCTGTCGAGCACCTTCAACGAGCCCTACGAGCTCGCGCGCCAGCTCGCCACGATCGACCACCTCTCGGGCGGGCGCGTCGGCTGGAACGTCGTCACCTCGCCCGACGCCTTCCACGGCGGCAACTTCCGCCGCGGCGGCTACCTGCCCTACGACGAGCGCTACGCCCGCGCCGAGGAGTTCGTGGCGCTGGCGAAGGCGCTGTGGGACTCGTGGGAGCCCGACGCGGTCGTCGCCGATCGGAGCGACGGCCGGTTCGTCGACCCCGGCCGCGTGCGCAGCGTGCTGCACCGCGGCGAGCAGTTCCAGATCGCGGCCACGAGCACGGTGCCGCGCAGCCCGCAGGGCTACCCGGTGATCGTGCAGGCGGGCGATTCGCCGGCCGGCCGCGACTTCGCCGCCGCGAACGCCGAGATCATCTTCTCGCGCCACACGGACTTCGAGGAGGGGCGCGCCTTCTACCGCGACGTCAAGGGCCGGCTGCCGGCGGCGGGGCGCAGCGAGGACTCGCTGCTGATCCTGCCCGGCGCCACCTTCGCGCTCGGGGACACCGACGCCGAGGCGCGCGAGCGCTCGCGCGAGATCGCGCTCGCGCAGACGAGTCCGCAGACGGCCGTCGCCTGGATCGAGGCCATCTGGGGCCGCGAGCTGCCGGGACTCGATCCCGACGGAGCGCTGCCCGTCGAGGAGCCGGGCGAGGGCGAGCAGCGGCTCGGCCAGGTGTCGACCCGCGTCGAGGATCGTGTCGCCCGCGCCGCTCAGCTGCGCGCCCGCGCCGACGCCGAGCGGCTCACCCTGCGCGAGCTGGTGGCCGCCGAGACCGCGCAGCACAGTTTCGTGGGATCGCCCGAGACGATCGCGGCCGAGATCGACCGCTTCGTGCAGGGCCGCGCCTCGGACGGCTTCGTGCTCGTGCCGCACCTCACGCCGGGCGGCCTCGATGAGTTCGTGGATCGCGTCGTGCCGCTGCTGCAGGAGCGCGGCGTCTTCCGCACCGAGTACGAGACCGACCCCGTGACCGGGGCGAACGTCACGCTGCGCCGCACCCTGGGCCTGCCGCAGCCGTCCCGCCCCGCGAACCGCGCCGGCGAGAGCGCTGAGGAGGCGGCCGCATGAGCGTCGCCACCACCGGAGCGCGGCCGCTCGAGCGGCCGCCCGCCGCAGCCGGGCGCCCGGGAGACGTCTTCGCGGCGGTGGACTACACCGACCCGATCGGCGCCCCGCTGCTCGCGGACCTCGAGCGCGAGTACGACACGCGCTACGGCGCGGAGGTCTTCGGCGAGCCGGCCATCGTCGAGATCAACCGCTACCCCGCCGAGGCATTCGCCCCGCCGCACGGGCTGTTCCTGCTGCTGCTGCGCGACGGCGAGCCGATCTCGGGAGGCGCGTACATGCGCTACGACGAGACCACCGCCGAGGTGAAGCGCGTCTGGACCCGCCCGGACCTGCGCGGCCGCGGGCTCGCGAAGCTCGTGCTCGCCGAGCTCGAACGCCGCGCGGCCCATGCGGGCTACCGACGCATCTACCTGACGACCGGGCCGCGACAGCCCGAGGCCGTCGGCCTGTACCGCTCGCAGGGCTACACGCCGCTCTTCGATCCCGCGCTGCCCGCCGCCGAGATCGGCGTCCACCCCTTCGAGAAACCCCTCCCGCCGGCCGAGAGCGCCGGCGTCGACACCGAACAGGAAGCACGACCATGACCCTCACGCTCGACCCTGCGAAGACCGAGGCGGTGAAGGGCGGTTCGCCCCCGCCCGTCGCGCTCGACGTCGTCCCGCTGCGTCACTGGTGGCGGTGGAGCCTCAGCGCCGTCGCCGTCTTCCTGCTCGCCCAGCTGGTGTGGACCTTCTTCTCCAACGAGCAGTGGCGCTGGCACGTCTTCGCCGAGTACTTCTTCAACGACGCCGTGCTCCGCGGCCTCTGGCTGACGCTCTGGCTCACGGCGATCTCGGCGGTGATCGGCTTCGTGCTGGGCGCGCTGCTCGCGCTCGCCCGGCTCTCCGGCTCGCCGCTGCTGAACTCGTTCGCCTGGGGATTCATCTGGTTCTTCCGCTCCGTGCCGCTGATCGTGCAGCTCGTCATCTGGTACAACCTCGGATACCTCTTCCCCACGCTCGGGATCGGCTGGCCCTTCACCTACGACTTCTGGCTGGTCGAGTTCGACACCGTGCGTCTGCTCTCGTCCTCGGTCGCGGCGATCCTCGGCCTCTCGCTGCACCAGGCGGCCTACTCGGCCGAGATCATCCGCGGCGGGCTGCTGTCGGTCGACCAGGGGCAGATCGAGGCCGCGAAGGCGCTCGGGATCCCTCGCTCCCGCCGCTTCTTCCGCATCGTGCTGCCCCAGGCGGCGCGCGCGATCCTGCCCAACGCCTTCAACGAGGTGATCGGCCTGCTGAAGGGCACCTCGGTGGTCTTCATCGTCGCCCTGCCCGAGCTCTTCTACACCGTGCAGGTCATCTACAACCGCAACCAGCAGGTGATCCCGCTGCTGCTCGTCGCCGCCGTCTGGTACACGATCTTCACGACCGTGCTGAGCGTCGCGCAGTACTACATCGAGCGCCGCTTCGCCCGCGGCACCGCCCGGGAGCTGCCCCCGACGCCGCTCCAGAAGGCGCGTCGCGCGATCCGCGGGCTCGCCGGACGGGTGCGCAGCGGAGCCGCTCAGCCGCTTCCCCCGGCGTCCGTCGCCGCGATCAACTCGAGCCAGCACTAAGGAGACCGACGTGCCCACCCCCACCATCGACGAGACGACGACCCGGGATCCCGGGATCGATCGAGCCCCCGCCCCCGCCTCCGGCGCCGACCCGGGCCCCGCTGCGGCCTCTGCGCCCGGCCCGGCCCCGGGGCCCGCCGCGTCGCCCGAGCCCACCGGTCTCGTGGAGATCTCCGGCGTGCACAAGTCCTACGGCGTCCGCGAGGTGCTGCACGGCATCACCCTCACGATCGAGCCCGGCCAGGTCGTCGCCCTGCTCGGCCCCTCCGGGTCGGGCAAGTCGACCCTGCTGCGCGCCATCAACCACCTGGAGACCATCGACGCCGGCTCGATCACGATCGACGGCGACTTCATCGGCTACGAGCGCCGGGGCGACCGGCTCCACGAGCTGCCCGAGAAGCGGGTGCTGCAGCGGCGCACCCGCGTCGGCATGGTGTTCCAGAACTTCAACCTGTTCCCTCACCTCACCGCGCTCGAGAACATCATCGAGGCTCCCATCGGCTTGAAGCGCGCGAACCGCGCCGCGGCGATCGAGCGGGCGCGCGAACTGCTCGCCCGCGTCGGTCTCGCCGACCACGCCGAGCACTATCCGCGGCAGCTCTCGGGCGGGCAGCAGCAGCGCGTCGCGATCGCCCGCGCGCTCGCACTCGACCCGGACGTGCTGCTGTTCGACGAACCGACGAGCGCGCTCGACCCCGAGCTCGTCGGCGAGGTGCTCAGCGTGATCCGGGACCTCGCCCACAGCGGCACAACGCTCATCATCGTGACGCACGAGATCGGCTTCGCAGCCGAGGTGGCCGACCACGTCGTCTTCCTCGACGCCGGTCGCGTCGTCGAAGAGGGCGCTCCCGAGAAGGTGCTGCGCTCCCCGGAGCAGGCCCGCACCCAGGAGTTCCTCGACTGGGTCATCGGAGCCGCGTCGCCGGTCGAGCGAGCCGAAACCGGAGACCGCGAGGGTGTCGATACCTCGCAAGCCCCGTCGCTCGACCGGCGGGACACCATCCCACCGACATGAACAACACACGAGTAGAGAGAAGCACCCACCCATGAACACGCCACCGAATCAGACCCGCACTCCGCGAGCCCGCAGCGCCGCGACCATTGCGATCGCGTCGCTCGCCGCGCTCGCGCTCGCGGGGTTGACCGCCTGCAGCGCCGTGGTCACCGAGGACGAGAAGGCGAATGCCAACGCGGTTCCCCAGGCAGGCGCGGGAGAGTCCCCCTTCGACCTGACCAGCGCGAACGTCGATGAGCGCCTCCACATCGATCCTGTGCCCGAGGCCGTCGCGGCGCTCGAAGCGAGCGGCTTCGAGCCCATCCAGGACGGCAAGCTCACCGTCGCCGTCTCGGCGTACGAGGCGCCTCTCGGCTTCCTCGCGGAGGACGATAACGCGACACTGCTCGGAATCGAACCCGATATCGCCAGCCTCGTCGCCGAGGGCCTCGGTCTCGAGTTCGCGCCCGAGAACGTCGCGTGGGCCGACTGGCCGCTCGGTGTGGAGTCGGGCAAGTACGACGTCGTCGTCTCGAACGTCACCGTGACCGAGGAGCGCAAGGACCTCTTCGACTTCGCCACCCATCGCAACGACGTGCTGGCGTTCTCGGTCGCCGCCGACAGCGACATCGAGTCGATCAGCGAGGCGGAGGACGTCTCGGGCCTCAAGGTGGTCGTCGGCAGCGGCACGAACCAGGAGAAGATCCTGCTCGACTGGTTCGCCGAGAACGAGAAGAACGGGCTGCCGCCCGGTGAGCCCGTGTACTACGACGACAATGCCGCAGGCCAGCTCGCGCTCGCCTCCGGCCGGGTCGACGCCATCTTCGGGCCCAACCCGACAGCGTCGTACGTGGCGGCCGTGGGCGGCGAGTCGAAGGTCGTCGGCACGCTCAACGGCGGCTTCCCGGCCAACGCCCAGATCGGCGTCACCACGGCGAAGGGGAACGGTCTCATCGACCCCGTTGCGATCGTGCTCAACTCGATCATCGAGGACGGCACGTACGCCGAGGCGCTCGCCCGCTGGGATCTCGAGGACGAGGCGGTCGAGGAGTCGCTCGTCAACCCGCCCGGGCTGCCCCGCCCGTAGCCGGCCGCGCTGAGCCGCTCGCGCGGTTCCGGGCTCCCGCTCGCGCGGAACCCCGAAAACCGCGCGGACGGACGGGCGGCGTCGAGCACGCCGCCGGTCCGGCCCCGCCTCGTCATCCTGCGCGGAGCGAGGGCAGCGAGCGCAGCCGCAGGATCCACCGTCATCCGACCCGGAAAGCCCCACCATGCCGAGCGCCCCTCCCTCCCGTCCCGTCCGCATCGTCTGCGTCGGCGCCGGGCCGGCCGCCGTGATGCTCCTCGAGCGCATCGTGGCGAACCGCGAACGGCTGACGCCCGGCATCCGTCTCGACGTGCGTCTCGTCGATCCGCACCGCCCCGGCGGCGGGCGCATCTGGCGCCGGGATCAGTCGCCCCTGCTCAAGCTCAACTCCATGCTCGAGGACGTCGCGTTCTTCACCGACCCGTCGTGCCGGATCGACGGGCCCGTCGTGCCCGGCCCCTCGCTCGCCGAGTGGGTGCGCGAGGTGCGGCGCGGCGAGATCGCGCGACCGGAGTGGAGCGATGCCGCGCTCGATCGGGAGATCGACGAGATCACCGAGCGCGACTTCCCGACGCGACGGCTGAACAACGCCTACCTGAGCTGGGCGCTGGAGGAGACGCGGCGACGGGGCGGCGACGCGGTGCGCGTCGAGTGGCACGAGGACGTCGCGGTGTCGGTGGAGGACGCGGATCCCGATCCCGCGGCCCCTCCCCGTCATCATGCGGCCGCGCGCGGACCGCATGAGAGCAATCGCATCGCGGCCGCGCGCGATCCGCGCCGCCGCGACAGCGCCGGGATCGCAGGATCCGGCCCCTCGCCGGCCCCGCACCGCGTGATCCTCGGATCCGGCGCCGTGCTCGAGGCCGACATCGTGGTGTACGCCCTCGGGCACAACGGCACGCATCCCTCGGCCGAGTCGCTCCGGCTCGCCGAGTTCGCCGGTCGGCACGGCCTCGACTACGTCGCCCCCGCGTTCACGGCCGACATCGACCTCGAATGGGTGCCGGCCGGCGCCGACGTGCTCGTGCGCGGCATGGGCCTCGCCGCCGTCGACCTGGTCGTGCTGCTCACCGAGGGGCGCGGCGGCCGCTTCGTGCGCGTCGGCGAGGGCGGCGGTGACGGAGGAGAGGGCGACGGCGACGGAGGAGCGAGCGCGGGCGGAGGCGCGCTGCGCTACCTCCCGAGCGGCCGGGAGCCCGTGCTGCACCTCGGCTCCCGGCGCGGGGTGCCCTACCGCTCGAAGATCACGAGCCGCATGGCGGGGGATCCCGTCGCCCTCGAGTATCTCGGACGGGAGTTCCACGCCGGGCTCGAGGACCGGCGCGGTCTCCTCGACTTCGAGCGCGACGTCTGGCCGCTGATCGCCGCCGAGCTCGTCACGGGCTACTATCGCGAGCTCTGCACGGGGCACCCGGAGCGCATCACGGGCGACTGGGCCGACTTCGCCGAGCGGCTGCGGGGTGCGCTGCGCGGCGGACGGGGGATCGCCTCGCACGAGCTCGCCGAGCTCGTGCGCGAACGGGTGCCCGATCCCGACGACCGCTTCGACCTCGACGGCTTCGACCGCCCGCTCGCCTTCCCGGAGCCGGGAGCGGTCCCGGAGACGGGCGCGTCCGCGGAGCCCGCCGCCGAATCCCGCGCGGTGCACGAGCGCGTGCGCCGGCACATCGCGCGCGACCTGCGCCATCGCACCTCGCAGCGGCACAGCGCCACGCTCGGCCTCTTCATGACCGCGCTGCACGTCTACTTCTCGCTGGCCGAGGTGCCGCCCGAGCGGTGGAACGCCCGCGCCCGCACGCACGAGCTGCCGCGGCGCTGGCACACCTACTTCAGCTACCTCGCGAGCGGCCCGCCCGGGCACCGGCTCGAGGAGATGCTCGCGCTGGCCGAGGCGGGGACGGTGCGCTTCCTCGGCGGCGACCTGGAGCTCGTGGCAGACGAGGCCGCGGGCGCCTTCCGGGCATCGGGATCGGTCCGCACCGCCGACGGCACGGCACGGGCGGATGCGGTCGCACGCACGCTGATCGACGCGTGGTTGCCGGAGGCCTCCGCCGCGCAGAGCGACAACCCGCTGCTGCGGCGGCTCGTCGCGACCGGCCGGGTGCGCGAGTTGACGGTCGCGGACGGTGACGGGGACGGGGACGGGGATGGGGATGGGGATTGGGCGGGCGCGGCGCTGACCACCGGGCAGATCGAGGCGGCGCCCGACGGCGGCCTGCCCGGGCGGCCGGGCGAGTTCGCGCTGGGCCCCTTCGTGGCCGGGCCGGGCGGCGGGGCGTTCACGCGCCCCGGCATCGACTCGCTGCCGTTCCGCATCCACGACCGCTGCGCCCGCGCGATCCTCGAGTTCGCCGCGGGCACAGGTATCGGCACAGGTATCGGCACAGACGAGGAGAGTCGTCGGGCCGCTGTGAGGAAGGGCGATCCCGAACCCCTGCTGCAGACCGCCCTCGGCTGACCGCCGCCCCCGCACCGGCCCGGCCCCTCCGCCCGCAGACGGGAGCCGCAACACGCGGCAGCCCCCGGCCGCATCCCCCGGCGACGAAGCGGCAGGACGCGACTCCGCTTGCGCGGCCCGCTCTCGACCCCGGCCCGCTCTCGACCCCGGCCCGCTCTCGACCCCGGGCCGCGGTCGTGCCACGATGGAGGCACCGGGGCGGCGCAGCCCGCGCTGCGCCTCGGAGATGCGGAGGACGCCATGCGTTACATGCTGCTGCTCCACGGCGGGGCCGCCGAGTTCCACCAGCGCGCTGCGGAGACGCTCGAGGCCGCGCTCGGGTTCCTCGTGCGGTTCGAGGACGAGCTGGCCGGCCGCTCCGAGCTCGAGTGGACCGAGGTGCTCGACACCGAGACGCAGGCCGAGGTGGTGGGCACCGACCGCGAGGTGCGCAGGGGAACCGCGAGCGCGGACGCGCCGCTGATGCGCGTGTGGGTGGTGCGCGTGCCGGATCAGGCGCGGGCCTGGGAACTCGCGGGCGCCCTCGCCGAGGGCATCGGCATGCCGATCGAGGTGCGCGAGTGCCTGCCGGGGGCGCAGCGCCCCTGAGCGATCGCCGCCAGGTCCTGACCCCTGGGCCTCCGGGCCTCTCCACGAGATCCCGATTCCGGTCGTCTCCCCGCCCGGCGAGCGACCGGAATCGGGATCTCGGTGCGGACGCGGCACGGGGCTGCGTCCCGCGCCCCCGTGCCGTGATGCAGAATAGCCCCATGGCACTCGATCACCCGGGCACGCTCCGCGGCCGTCTCGTCACCCTCGAACCGCTCTCGCTGGAGCACCACGACGAACTCGTCGCCGCCGCGCGCGACGGCGAGCTGTGGCGGCTGTGGTACACGAGCGTGCCGACGCCGGAGGGCATGGACACCGAGATCCGGCGCAGACTGGGGCTGCAGGAGCAGGGCAGCATGCTGCCCTTCACCGCGCGCCGCAACGACACGGGCCGCGTCATCGGCATGACGACGTTCATGAACATCGACGCGGCGACCCCGCGCGTCGAGATCGGTTCCACGTGGAACGCCGCGAGCGCGCAGGGCACCGGCACGAACCCGGAGTCGAAGCTGCTGCTGCTCGGCCACGCCTTCGACGTGTGGGACTGCTCGGCCGTCGAGTTCCGCACCGACTTCCACAACCACCAGTCGCGCGCCGCGATCGCGCGCCTCGGGGCGAAGCAGGACGGCATTCTGCGCGCGCACCTGCGGCCCGCCGCGGGCTACGTGCGCGACACGGTCGTGTTCTCGATCACGCAGCCGGAGTGGCCGGGCGTGCGCTTCGGCCTCGAGCACCGCATCTCGCGGCACCTCGTCGAGCCGGGCGCGCCCCGGCTGGGGTGAGTCCGCGCCGAGCCGCCCGCCGAAACAGAGCTTGTTGTTCCAAGCCGAGTGAATTATCGGCGCTGGAAGCGTCGGTCTCGCACAATGTGCTCGGTTTCGGCGCTGGCCCGGCCGCCCGGGGCGTGCCTCCCCCGGGTGCGCGCCGCGCGCCCGGGTCGGGGTTCCGAATGGCTGCTTCGTGGGCGGTGAAGCAGCCACTCGGAACCCCGACCCGGTGGGCGAACCCCCGGTCCTGCAGAGTTCAGCGGGAGGGCTCGTCGACCTCCCGGGCGGCCTCCGCGTCGACCGGCACGAGACGCTGCAGCTGGGTCACGTGCCGCGGCTCCAGCTCCTCGAGCGAGGAGACGCCGAGCAGCGTCATCGTGCGCTCGATCTCGCTGCGCAGGATCGCGATCGTGCGGTCGACCCCGGCGCGACCGCCGGCCATGAGCCCGTAGAGGTAGGCGCGGCCGATCAGCGCGAACTTCGCGCCGAGCGCCACCGAGGCGACGATGTCGGCGCCGTTCATGATGCCCGTGTCGATCATCACGGTGGCGTCGCGCCCGACTTCGCGCACCACCTGCGGGAGCAGGTGGAAGGGCACCGGGGCGCGGTCGAGCTGGCGACCGCCGTGGTTCGAGAGCACGATGCCGTCGACGCCGCGGTCGATCAGCTTGACGGCGTCGGGCACGTTCTGCACGCCCTTGACCACGAGCCTGCCGGGCCACAGCTCCCGGATCACCTCGAGGTCGTCGTAGGAGATGGTGGGGTCCATCGCGGCGTTGAGCAGGTCGCCCACGGTGCCGCCCGTCGACGAGAGCGAGGCGAACTCGAGCTTGGGCGTGGTGAGGAAGTCGATCCACCACCAGGGGCGCGGGATCGCGTTGACCACCGTGCTCAGCGAGAGCTGCGGCGGGATGGAGAAGCCGTTGCGCTTGTCGCGCAGGCGGGCGCCCGCGATGGGGGTGTCCACCGTGAACATGAGGGTGTCGAATCCTGAGGCCGCGGCCCGCTCGACGAGGCCGTAGGAGATCTCGCGCTCGCGCATCACGTAGAGCTGGAACCAGTTGCGGCCCTCGGGGTTGGCGGCCCGCACCTCCTCGATCGAGGTGGTGCCGAGCGTCGACAGCGTGAACGGGATCCCCGCCGCGCCCGCCGCCCCGGCGCCCGCGATCTCGCCCTCGGTCTGCATCAGCCGGGTGAAGCCCGTCGGCGCGATGCCGAACGGCATCGAGGATCGCCCGCCGAGGATCTCGGTCGAGGTGTCGACGTGCTCGGCCGGCCTCAGGATGTCGGGGTGGAACTCGATGTCCTCGAACGCGCGCCGTGCGCGGTCGAGCGACAGCTCGCCCTCCGCGGCGCCGTCCGTGTAGTCGAAGGCGGCCTTCGGCGTGCGGCGCTTCGCGATGCGCAGCAGATCGTAGGTGGTGAGCGCGGCGTCGAGGCGGCGGCGCCTGCCGTTGAGATCGGGCTTCTTGAACTGCATGAGTTCGAGGAGCTCGGCGGGGTTGGGGAGCTGGCGCTTGACCATGTGTTCGAACCTAACGGGAGTCGAGGGGGAACGCGAGGGGGAGGTGCGCGCTCAGCGGAGGAAGGCGGCCGCGACGCCGGAGTCGACGGGGATGTGGAGTCCCGTGGTGCGGCTGAGCTCGGGGCCGGTGAGCACGTACACCGCGTCGGCGACGTTCTCGGGCACGACCTCGCGCTTGAGGATGGTGCGGTTCGCGTAGAACTGGCCCAGATCCTCCTCCTTGACCCCGTAGGTCGCGGCGCGGTTCGCCCCCCAGCCCGAGGCGAAGATGCCCGATCCGCGCACCACGCCGTCCGGGTTGATGCCGTTGACGCGGATCCCGTGCTCGCCGAGCTCCACGGCCAGCAGGCGCACCTGGTGCGCCTGGTCGGCCTTGGTCGCCGAGTAGGCGATGTTGTTGGGGCCCGCGAAGACGCTGTTCTTCGAGGAGATGTAGACGATGTCGCCGCCGAGACCCTGCGCGATCATGGCGCGCGCCGCGGCCTGCGAGACGAGGAACGAGCCCTTCGCCATGACGTCGTGCTGCAGGTTCCAGTCGGCCTCGGTGGTCTCGAGCAGTGGCTTCGAGAGCGAGAGGCCGGCGTTGTTGACCACGAGGTCGACGCCGCCGAAGGCGAGCACGGCCTCGTCGATCGCGGCCTGCACGGCCGTCGCGTCGGCCACGTTCGCGGCGACGCCCACGGCCACGTCCGCGTCGCCCAGTTCGGCGGCCGCGGCGCGGGCCTTCTCGAGGTCGAGGTCGGCGACGACTACGCACGCGCCCTCGGCCGCGAGGCGGGTGGCGATGGCCTTGCCGATGCCCGACGCCGCGCCGGTGACCAGTGCGATGCGGCCCTGGTGCGGCTTCGGCTTCGGCAGCCGCTGCAGCTTCGCCTCCTCGAGCGCCCAGTACTCGATGCGGAACTTCTCGGCGTCGCTGATGGGGGCGTAGCTCGACAGCGCCTCGGCGCCGCGCATCACGTTGACGGCGTTGAGGTAGAACTCGCCGGCCACGCGCGCGGTCTGCTTGTTCCTGCCGTACGAGAACATGCCCACCCCCGGTACGAGCACGATGAGCGGATCGGCGCCGCGCATGGCGGGGCTCGCCTCGTCGGCGTGCGCCTCGTAGTACGCCCGGTAATCGGCGCGGTAGGCCTCGTGCAGCTCGGCGAGGCGGGCCAGCTGCTCCTCGAGGGAGGCGGTGGCGGGCAGGTCGAGCACGAGGGGCTTCACCTTGGTGCGCAGGAAGTGGTCGGGGCAGCTGGTGCCGAGCGCGGCGAGCGGGGCGAGCTTCTCGCGGGACAGGAAGTCGAGCACCTCGGGGGCGTCGGAGTAGTGGCCCACCATCACGCCGTCGTGCGAGGCGATGCCGCGGATCGCGGGGGCGAGCTGAGCGGCCCGTCGGCGGCGCTCCTCGGCGGGCAGCGGTTCGAAACCGGGGACGACCGGGCCGAAGGGCTCGGCGTCGCCGTGCTCGGCGATGTAGGCGGCCGCGGTGTCGATGATCCAGAGCGAGTTGCGCTCGCACTCCTCGCTCGTGTCGCCCCAGGCGGTGATGCCGTGGCCGCCGAGGATGCAGCCCACCGCCTGCGGGTTGGCCTCCTTGATGGCGGCGATGTCGAGGCCGAGCTGGAAGCCCGGGCGCCGCCACGGCACCCACACCACGCGCTGCCCGTCTGCGCCGTCGCCGAAGATCTTCGCGGTGAGCTCCTCGCCGTCGGCGGCGGTGGCGATCGCGATGCCGGAGTCCGGGTGCAGGTGGTCCACGTGCGCGGCATCCACGAGGCCGTGCATCGCGGTGTCGATCGAGGGCGCCGCACCGCCCTTGCCGTGCAGGCAGTAGTCGAGCGCGGCGACCATCTCGTCCTCGCGGTCGACGCCGGGGTAGACGCCCCGCAGCGCGCGCAGGCGATCGATGCGCAGGGCCGAGAGGCCCGCGGGGGTGAGCGTGCCGAGGTCTCCTCCGGATCCCTTCACCCACATGAGCTCGACGTCGTCGCCGGTCACCGGATCCTGCGCGAGCCCCTTGGCCGAGGTGTTGCCGCCGGCGAAGTTCGTGTTCTTCTTGTCGGCGCCCAGGCGGTTCGAGCGGGCGATGAGGGCGTCGACGGTGGGGTGAGCGGAGTGGCTCATGGTGCCTCCAGTGGCAGATGTTATTTTATGTGAACTTAACATGAAATAACATCGATGACAAGGAGGGCACCGCCTCCGGCGGGGCGGGGCCCGCGGGCGCGAGGGGTTGCTTTCAGAGCAGGTCGAGGTACTCGCGATAGGGATCCAGCCGGGGATCCTCGGGCGCGAGTTCCGTGACCAGAGTCGAGATGTCGCCGGTCTCGAGCGCCATGCCGGTGGAGCGCCTGCCGAGCTTCGACGAATCGAGGCAGAGCACGGTGCGCTCGGCGGCGGCGGCGAGGTGCCGCTTCACCTCGGCCTCGGCGAGCGACGCCTCCGAGGTGCCCTCCGCCGGGCTGAGCGCATCGGCCGAGGTGAAGAAGGCGAGCGTGTGGATGAGCCGCGCCCCCGCGTTCGCGATGGGTCCGACCAGACTGCCCGTCGCCGGTTCGTGGGTCCCGCCGGTGAGCTGGGCCTGGGGGCCGCCCAGGCGGGTCAGCGTCTCGAAGGTCTGGATCGAGTTCGTGCAGACGATGAGCTCGTGGCGCTCCGAGAGCATCTCGGCCAGGGCGTTCACCGTCGTCGACGCATCGAAGGAGACGGCGCCGCGCGTCGGGACCAGCGCGAGGGCCTTCTTCGCGACGGCCCGCTTGGCGGCGGCTCGGGTGGCGAGACGCTCGTCGTAGCTGCGCGGCGCGGGCGCCCCGACCGCTCCGCCCCGAACCCGCTTGACCACCCCCTCGAGCTCGAGCGCTTCGAGGTCGCGTCGGATCGTCATCGAGGAGACCTCGAATCGGCTCCGCGCCTCCTCGATCGAGATCTCGCCCGTGCGCTGGATGAGCTCGGCCAGGTCCTTGCGCCGACGCTCTCCGTCGATACTGCCGTACACCGCCATGCCATCGAGCCTAGGACCTCGTCCGCGGTTCGGGCACCCGGTGCCGGAGCCGAATCGGCGTTCGAGGCGCTCGGCGACCCCGCAGCGCTACGCTAGGTCTCACCATGACCTCTCTCGCCGCTGAACAACGTCGCGCGTGGCTGCTGCAGAAGCTGCGCGAGACGCAACGGGTCTCCCTGGCGGAGGCCGCGGACGAACTCGGTGTGAGCGAGATGACGGTGCGCCGGGATCTCGATCAGCTCGAGGGCGGCGGCGGGATCCGCCGTGTGCGCGGCGGGGCCCTGTACACGGGGCCGGTGAGCTTCAAGGGCCGCGAGGGATCGTATGCGGACGAGAAGATCCGGATCGCGGAGAAGCTCCTGCCGCTGGTGCCCGATCGCGGAATGATCGGCTTCGACTCGTCGACCACGATGCACCAGCTCGCCCAGCGCATCGTCGGCGGGGGCGATCTCTGCGTCGTGACCAATGGCATGCTCACCTTCCAGGCGCTGCAGGAGCGCCCCGGGCTCACGGCGATCCTCACGGGGGGCGCGGCGGATCGACGCAGCGATTCGCTCGTCGGCCCCGTCGCCACGGGCTTCCTCTCGACCGTGCGGTTGTCGGCGTTCTTCGCGTCGGCGGCGTCGCTCGACGAGCAGGGGTGCCATGAGAACACGCTCGAGGAGGCCGAGATCAAACGGGCTTTCGCCCGGGCGTCGGGGCGCGTGGTCATCGGCGTGCATGCCGAGAAGCTCGGGAGCACCGCGACCGCGGCGTCGGTCAGCTTCGAGCAGATCGACGTGCTGGCGACCGAGCTCGCCCCGGAGACGCGCGATCTCGCTCCCTATCGGGGACTCGTGACCGAACTGCGCTGACGGCCGGCGGCGGTCGCGGCGCGGTCGTCCCGGAGCGGGCCGGCGTGCGACCGGGCCGCCCGCGACCGGGTCCCGGGCGGCCCCTGCAACGGGGTGCCGCTGCCCGCGCCCGCGTCGTGCTGCGCCTCGACCTGTCGCGCCGACGGAGGCGCGCTCAGCGTGAACGACGCGTTTCGATTTCGTTACACTTTCGAGACCTAACATTATTTGACATTTTTTAACAAAAAAGAACATGATGAGTGCGATGCATAGACATCACGACGAAGTGAGGAGACTCCGGCGATGACATTCCCGAGCACGCCGACCGACGAGCGCGAGCGCACCGGCCTTGCGCTGCAGGTCGACTCGCTGGTCAAGGAGTACCCCGGCGTCCGCGCCCTCGACGGGGTCAGCCTCGACCTGCGAGCCGGCGAGGTGCACGCCATCATCGGCGAGAACGGCGCAGGCAAGTCGACCCTGATCAAGACGCTCGCCGGGGCGATCGCCCCCACCAGCGGCACCATCACGGTGAACGGCGAGCACTACGAGCGGCTCACGCCGCAGCTCGCACGAGAGCTCGGGATCGCGGTGATCTACCAGGAGTTCACGCTCTTCCCCAACCTGAGCGCCGCCGAGAACGTCTTCCTGGGCGAGTTCATACTCAAGGGCCCCGTGCTCGACCGGAAGACGATGGCGGAGAGGTCGAAGGCGCTGTTCTCCCGGCTGGGCGTCTCCATCTCGCCGAACGCGCTCGTCGAGACGCTGACGACCGGGTACCAGCAGATCGTCGAGATCGCCAAGGCGCTCTCGAAGGACGCGAAGCTGCTCATCATGGACGAGCCCTCGGCACCGCTCACCGCCTCCGAGGTCGATGCGATGTTCGCGATCGTCGAGACCCTCAAGCGGGAGGGCATGACGATCGTCTACATCTCGCACCGCATGGAGGAGATCTTCCGCCTCTCCGACCGCGTCACGGTGCTCCGCGACGGCAGCTACGTCACGACGGTCCCCACCGCCGAGACGACGAAGAGCGAGCTCATCTCCCTCATGGTGGGCCGTGAGCTCAGCGAGGGCTACCCCGGCCGCGAACACCCGATCGGCGAGCCGTCCCTCACCGTCGAGGGACTCGGCGGCAACGGCGTGCACGACATCGGCTTCGTCGCCCACCGGGGCGAGATCCTCGGGTTCGCCGGGCTCATCGGCGCCGGCCGCACCGAACTCATGGAGCTGCTCTTCGGCGCGAAGCGCCCCGAGACGGGCACGGTCGAGCTGCACGGCGCATCCGTGCTCTCGACCAGTCCGATCCAGGCGATCCGCAACGGGATCGCCCTGGTGCCGGAGGACCGCAAGCGTCACGGCCTCGTGCTGGAGTTCTCGATCGAGCAGAACATCTCGCTGCCGACGCTCAAGAAGCTCTCCCGCGGGCCCGTCGTGTCGGGGACGGCGGAGGCGGAGCTCTCGGAACGCTACATGCGCGAACTGCGGGTCAAGGCCCCGAGCGGCAAGGAGATCGTCGGCAACCTCAGCGGCGGCAACCAGCAGAAGGTCGTGCTCGCCAAGTGGCTCGCGACCGGGCCCGAGGTGCTCATCTTCGACGAGCCCACCCGCGGCATCGACATCGGCGCCCGCCACGAGATCTACCTGATCATGAACCGCCTCGCGGCGGAGGGCAAGACGATCCTCATGATCTCCTCCGACATGGAGGAGCTGATCGGCATGTCCGACCGGGTCGTCGTGCTGCAGGAGGGGCGGCAGCGCGGCCTGCTCGCCAAGGAAGACATCACGCAAGAAGCCATTCTCACGCTGGCTTCGGAAGGAGACCTCGTATGACCTCGAAGCTCATGCCGCGGGTTCAGGGCCTCGGGATCGTACTCGTCCTGGTGCTGCTGATCATCGGCTTCAGCCTGCTCTCGCCCAACTTCCTGGACGCGAACAACCTGTTCAACATCCTGCGCCAGGTCACGACCCTCGGGATCGTCGCGGTCGGGTTCGCGTTCGTGCTGCTCACCGGCGGCATCGACCTCTCGGTCGGCTACCAGATCTCGCTCTACGTGGTGGTCTGCGGCATCATGATGTCCCAGTTCGACGTGCCGTGGCCGCTCGCGATCCTGCTGGTCCTCGTGCTCGGCGTGGTCATCGGCCTGATCAACGGACTCATCATCACCCTCACCGGCGTCGCGCCGCTGATCGTGACGCTCTCCATGATGACGATCCTCAACGGCGTCAGCTACCTGCTCTCCAAGGGCCTCCCGATCTCCGGCTTCCCGAGCGAGTTCTCGGTGCTGGGCCAGGGCGCCCTCATCGGCATCCCGGTGTCGGTGATCGTGCTGGTGATCGTCTGGGCCATCGGCTACTTCATCGCGAACAAGACCTACATCGGCCGGTACTTCTACGCCATCGGCAACAACATCGAGGCCGCGCGGCTGTCGGGCGTGAACACCCGCCGCACCCTCCTCTTCGTGTACGCGATCTGCGGCCTGTTCACGGCGGTCGGAGCGATCCTGCTGCTCTCGCGCCTCAACTCGGCGCAGTCCGCGACCGGTGCCGGATTCGAGTTCAGCGTGCTGACGGCCTGCGTGCTCGGCGGCGTGAGCGTGATGGGCGGCCGCGGCACCATGTTCGGCGCCTTCATCGGCGTGCTCATCGTCGGCGTGCTCGACAACGGCCTCGTGCTGCTGAACGTCAGCGAGTACGTGCAGCTCGTGATCAAGGGCGCGATCCTGCTCATCGCCGTCATCTACGACGCCATGTCGAAGAACTCGAAGGGGCGCACGAGGCAGATCGGCGGCATGTCGCTCGGCGGCAAGAAGTACGGGCCGAAGACCACCACCGTCCCGCTCTCCTGACTCCCCCATCACCGCTGCACCATCGAAAGGAAATCTCAATGAAGAAGATCACCGCAGTCCTCGCCGCAGGAGCGCTCCTGCTCGGCATGTCCGCATGCTCGTCCGCGAGCGGGACCACCGCCGGCGCATCGGACGCCTCGGGCGACGAATTCTCGGTCGGCGTCACCTTCTCCGACCTCTCCAACCCCGTGTGGGCCGAGCTGGTGCAGGAGGCGCAGACCTACGGCGCGGAGAACGACCTGGCGGTCAACTACGTCGACGCCAAGAGCGACGCCTCGACGCAGGTCACGCAGATCGAGAACTTCATCCAGCAGGGGGTCGACGCGATCATCATCTGCGCGGTCGACGCGAAGTCGCTCGTCGATGTGACGAAGAAGGCGCAGGACGCCGGCATCAAGGTGGTCGGGTACACCCAGGTGCTCGACAACTACGACGCCCAGTACCTCGTCGACGCCTACAACACGGGCTACGCCAACGGCGAAGCCGCCGCGGAGTGGATCAACGAGAACTACGGCGACGAGAGCGTCGTCGAGTGGGGCCTCATGGATCTCCCCACCTTCCCCGAGATCATCGACCGGGCCAACGGCATCAAGGACGCGATCGAGGAGCTCGCCCCGAACGCGGAGCTCGTCGCCACGAACTCGGCGCTGACCGCCGAGGAGGGCGTCAAGAACGCCGAGAACTTCCTCCAGGCCAACCCGGACATGAAGGTCATCGCCACCATCGGCGGCGGCGGCGCGCAGGGCGGCAACGAGGGCGTGAAGGCCAGCGGCATCACCGACTACGAGTCGTTCGGCCTGTTCGGGATCGACGCGACCAGCATCGAGATCGAGAACATCCTCAAGGGCGACCCGCAGAAGGCCTCGGTCAGCCTGGGCGGCGGCAAGGCGCACGGCCGCACGCTCGTCGACATCACCTCCGATCTGCTGGCCGGCAAGGACGTCGAGAAGGACCAGTACATGCCGATCACCGTCATCGACGAGAGCAACGCGCAGGAGTACTTCGACGAGGTCTTCGGCGGCTGACCGCCGACCCGCCGCGGTGCGGGCCGACCCGGCCCGCACCGCGCATCACCACCCCGGCGCGGGGCCCGTCGCGGCAGCACGGACCCGCGCCCCGAACCATCAAGATTCGAGGCAGACACCGATGACACGCATTCTCGCCGCCGGAGACCTCTTCATCCGCTCCGCTCACCTGCGCAGCTCGCTCGAGCGCGCGCTCGGCGATCGCGCGGTCGAGATCCGCGAGCTCGAGTTCCCCTGGCCCGACGCCCCCTTCGGTCGCGTGGCCGAGGTGGACGAGGCCTCCGGCACCGAGGATCAGCTCATCGAGGCGCTGCAGGGCACGACCGCCATCGCGACGCAGCTGGCGCCGCTCACCGAGCGCGTGCTCGCGGAGAGCCCGGAT
The DNA here is from genome assembly GCF_053528595.1 of Leucobacter sp. Taxonomy (NCBI): domain Bacteria; kingdom Bacillati; phylum Actinomycetota; class Actinomycetes; order Micrococcales; family Microbacteriaceae; genus Leucobacter; species Leucobacter sp. Next base: position 53,986 of record NZ_JAIVPF010000081.1, read on the forward strand.
CTCCGGCTGATCGCCGTCTCCCGCGGCGGCCCCACCAACGTCAACCTCGACGCCGCGCGCGAGCACGGCGTCCTGGTCGCGAACGTGCCCGGCCGCAACGGCGTCTCCACGGCCGAGATGACCATCGGCCTCTCGCTCGCGCTGCTGCGCCGCATCCCGCTGTCGCACAACACGCTGCTGGCCCACGAGTGGCGGGGCGGCTTCTACCGCTACGACGAGGTCGGGGGCGAGATCGCCGGTGCGACGATCGGGCTGCTGGGCGCCGGCGCCGTCGGCGCGCACGTGGCCCGCGTCTTCGCCGCGATGGGCGCCGACGTCATCGTCTTCGACCCGTATCTGCCCGAGGGGGTGCTCGACGGGATCGTGCGGCGGGCCGGCACCATCGAGGAGGTGTTCCGCGCGTCCGACCTGGTATCGGTGCACGCGCGCCTCACCCCCGAGACGGCGCACCTCGTGAACGCCGAACGGCTGGCCATGATGCGGCCGGGATCACGCCTCGTGAACGCCGCTCGCGGCGGGCTGGTCGACTACGATGCGGTGGCCGACGCGGTCGAGCGGGGCCATCTCGCGGGCGCCGCCTTCGACGTCTACCCGGAGGAGCCGGTCGATTTCGGGCACCGGATCTTCGCGCTCGCCGCGGCCGGACACGACATCGTGCTCACCCCGCACATCGCCGGTGCGAGCCGCGAGACGACGGATCGCGCGGCCGACGGGGTCGCGGAGGAGATCCGCCGATACCTCGCGGGCGAGCCGCTGCTCCATCCCCTCGTAGAATTCGCGCAGGGCGCGGCGCGTTGATCCGCGCCGCTTCCGATCCGTCAGGGGCCGTCGCCCCGCACCCCTCAGGCAGAGAGACATGAGCACACTCCTCCTCGGCATCGACGTCGGCACGAGCTCCGTGAAGGTGGTCGCCACCGACCGCAGCGGCACCCTGGTCGCCGACGCCTCGCAGCGCTACCCGACCGCCACCGAGGGGGTCGCGGCGGAGCAGGATGCGAACGCCTGGTGGGACGCCGTATGCGCCGTCACCCGCCGGGTGGTGAACGGACGGGAGGTGGCCGCGGTCGCGGTGACCTCCCAGGCCCCGACCCTGGTGCCCGTCGACGAGGCCGGCGACCCGACGACGTCCGCGCTCACCTGGCTCGACCGCCGGGCCGATGACGAGGCCAAGCGCATCGCCGAGATCGTGCCGCGATCGCGCAACGGAGCCGATTCGTTCTTCGGCACCGCGAAGCTGCCCTGGCTCGCGGAGCACCGGCCGGCGGCGCTGGCTCGGGCGCAGCACGTGCTCTCCGCCAACGGTTTCATCGTGCGCCGGCTCAGCGGCGCGAGCGTGCTGGACGACACCACGGCGGCCCTCATGCAGGGGTTCGACGATCAGGCCGACGCGTTCGACGCCGCCCTGGTCGCAGCCGAGCCCTCTCTGCGCTACCTGCCGCGCATCGTGCCGGCGACCGAGGTCGTGGGCGCGGTGAGCGCCGGGGCGGCGGAGGCGACCGGGATCACGGCCGGCGCGCTGGTCGTCGCGGGCGGCATCGACTCCATCGGCTCCGCGCTCGAGGCCGGCGTGCTCGAACCCGGGGATCCGCTCGTCGACATGACGGGCTTCTCGAGCGTCACGATCCTGCCGGTGCCGCGGGGCACCCGTGTGCCCGGGTTCCTGCACTCGCGGCACTGCATCCCCGGCGTCGATCTGCTCTTCACCGCCCAGGTCACCGCCGGCGCCACGATCGACTGGGTGAACGGCCTCGACGCGGCGCGCGATCTGCGCGACGACGAGACGCTGCTGGCGCGGGCGCGGCCCGGGCGGCTCACGATGGTGCCGAGCCTCGCCGGCGAGCGCACCCCGACCTGGAACCAGCACGCGCGCGGTGTGATCGACGGCATCGACCTGGCGACGGACGGGCACGATCTCATGCTCGCCGCGATGGAGGGCAATGCGCTGGCGCTCGCCCGCGACGTGTCGACGATCGCCGCCGCCGGGTTCCCCGTCGGCCGTGTCGTGTCGACCGGAGGCGGCTCGTCCTCGCGCGCCTGGCTGCAGATCAAGGCCGACGTGCTCGGCGTGCCCGTGGACCGCCCCGCGAGCGGGCACGGGGCGGCTCAGGGCGCGGCGGTGCTGGCCGGCATGGCGATCGGGGCGATCGACTCGCTCGACACCGTGCGCGGGCTCGGCCGGGAGATCCAGGCGAGCTATGCGCCCGATGCCGCCAGGACCGCGGCGTACGCCGAGCGGCTCGACCGGTTCGCGGAGCTGAGCGCCCTCAACGAGACCCGCCGGGACTGACGAAGCCGTCGTCGTCCCGCCGCAGCGCGCGTCGTGCGACTTCCGCTACCCGCGGGGCGCGTAGGCGACGATCCGAGCCGAGCGGGCGACGACCGCGCGGAGCGACGCGAGGCCCGCGTCGACCTGCCCGAGCGCCCGGGCCTGCACCAGCAGGTTGCCCATCGCGGTCGCCTCGACGGGGCCGGCGAGCACGGGCAGCCCCGAGCGGTCGGCGAGAGCCCGGCAGAGCAGGGTGTTCTGCGAGCCGCCGCCGACGATGTGGATGACGGACACCTCGCGGTCGGCGAGACGCGCCGCCTCGCGCACCGCATCGGCGAAGGCGGACGCGAGGCTCTCGACGATCGAGCGCACGATCTCCGCCGGCGTCTGCGGGGCCCGCTCGTCGCGCTCCGCGAACCAGGACCGGATGCGGCCGGGGACGTCGCCGGGGGGGAGGAAGGCGGGGTCGTTGACGTCGAAGACCGGTGCGTCGGATCGCACCCGCGCGGCCTCGTCGAGCAGCTCCATCAGGTGGCTGGACCGCTGGGCGTCCGTGGCGCCCGGATACCAGTGGCGCAGCGACTCCGAGAGCAGCCAGAGGCCCATGACGTTGTGCAGGAACCGGGTCGTGCCCCCGATCCCGCCCTCGTTCGTGAAGTTGGCCCGGTACGCGTCGGCGCTCAGCACCGGTGCGTCGAGCTCGAGGCCGACGAGTCCCCAGGTACCGCAGGAGACGTAGGCGAAGTCGGGCCGCTCCGCCGGCACCGCGGCCACGGCGGAGGCCGTGTCGTGCGAGGCGACCGCCACCACGTCGAGCGCGCGGCCCACGACCGCGGCGGCCTCGGGGGTCATCCGCCCGAGGCGGGTGCCGGCCTCGACGAGGGGAGGCAGGATCCGGTGCGGGACCCCGAGCGAGGACGCGAGTTCGAGATCCCACTGCCGCGTCAGCGGATCCAGCAGCCCGGTGGTCGAGGCGTTGCTGAGCTCGGCGGCCTCGACACCGGTGAGCCAGGAGTTCAGCAGGTCGGGGATCAGCAGGGCGCGGTCGGCGAGATCCAGCAGATCGCCCTCCGCCGCGAACTGGAAGATCGTGTTGAACGGCAGGTGCTGCAGGCCGTTGCGGGCGTACAGCTGCCCGGCGGGCACGCGGGCGTGCACCGCTGCGACGCCGGCCTCGCACCGCGCGTCGCGGTAGTGGTAGGGAATGCCCAGCAGGCGCCCGCCGCGCAGCAGGCCGTAATCCACTGCCCAGGAGTCGATGCCCACGGAGGCGATCTCGCCGGGTGACTCGCGCTCGGCGAGCGCGAGTCCGGCGAGCGCCTGGCGGTAGAGCTCGAGCAGGTTCCAGTGCAGGCCGTCGCCCGTGCGCACGGGGTCGTTCGCGAAGCGGGCCACGTGCTGCGTGCGCAGCACGCCCCCCTCGACGCGGCCGAGGATCACGCGGCCGCTCGTGGCGCCCAGATCGACGGCGGCGACCGCGCCGGATGCGGCCGGTGCGCTGTGGGTGGTCATGCGGGGCTCCTCGGAGCAGGGGCGGATGGGGAGTTGCGCTGGCGCGGGGGCGGGCTACGCCCCCCAGCCGGCCTGGGTGCCGCCGACGCGATCGGCCTCGATGCGCTGCTGGTATCCCGACTCGGCGTAGGCGCGCATGGGGTCGGCCGGGAGGCCGCGCGACTCGCGCCACTCGGCGAGCGCGGGGCGCACGTCGGTGTAGAACGCGTCCATGAAGATCTCGTTCGCCGCGAGCACGTCGTTCTCCGCCCGCGCCGCGGCGAGGGCGTCGCCGTCGAGCAGCAGGGCCCGAGCGGTCATCTCCTGCACGTTCAGCACCGAGCGGATCTGGCCGGGGATCTTCGCCTCGACGTTGTGGCACTGGTCGAGCATGAAGGTGACATCGGGGTGGTTCAGGCCGCCGCCGCGGATCACCTCGACGAGGATGCGGAACAGCTGGAACGGATCCGCTGCGCCCACGATGAGGTCGTCGTCGGCGTAGAAGCGGGAGTTGAAATCGAACGAGCCGAGCTTGCCCAGGCGCAGCAGCTGCATGACGATGAACTCGATGTTGGTGCCCGGCGCGTGGTGACCCGTGTCGAGGCAGACCATGGCGCGGTCGCCGAGCGCGGCCACCTGGGCGTACGAGGTCCCCCAGTCGGGCACGTCGGTGTGGTAGAACGCCGGCTCGAAGAACTTGTACTCGAGCACCAGGCGCTGCTCGTCCGAGAGGCGCGCGTAGATCGTCTGCAGCGAGTCCTGCAGGCGATCCTGCCGGGCGCGCAGGTCGGCCTGGCCTGGGTAGTTCGATCCCTCGGCCAGCCAGATCTTCAGGTCGCGCGAACCGGTGCGGTCCATGACGTCGATGCAGGCGAGGTGGTGGTCGATCGCCTTGCGGCGGATCCGCTCGTCCTCGTGGGTCAGGGCGCCGAACTTGTAGTCGTCGTCCTGGAACGTGTTGGAGTTGATGGTGCCGATCGCGACGCCCTGCTCGGCTGCGAAGTCGCGCAGGGCGCCGAAGTCGTCGACCCGGTCCCAGGGGATGTGCAGCGCCACGACCGGCGCCAGGCCCGTGTGACGGTGCACCTGTGCGGCGTCGGCGATCTTCTCGAAGGGATCGCGCGGAGTGCCCGCGGTGGTGAACACCTTGAAGCGGGTCCCCGAGTTGCCGTACGCCCAGGAGGGGACCTCGACGGCCTGCTGCTCGAGGGCGGAGAGGATCTCCGGGGTGAGGATCGTGGTCATGGTGCGAGTCCTGTTTCTCTCATGCTGTGGGGGAGTCCGTGCGAGGGGCGGCGCCCTCAGCCGCTGAGCGCGGCCAGCTGGTCCTCCAGGTGGAAGACCTCTGCGAGTCGGGTGAACCCGGTGTCGGGCCGGCCGTCGAGGTCGAGGAAGAACGGTGCCATCTCCGCCTGCCATCGCGCGTTGACCTCGGTGGCCGCCATCGCGTCCTGCAGGGCGTCGAGCGGCTGCTCGGCCTCGACGTAGCCGATCAGCAGCCCGTCCTCCCCGAGGAAGAGCGAATAGTTGCGCCAGCCGGAGGCGCGGAGCGCCTGCAGCATGTCGGGCCACACGGCCGCGTGGCGTTCGCGGTACTCGTCGACGCGGTCGGGTCGCACCTGCAACTGGAAGCAGTACCGGTTCACCGTCACACCTCCCGGTAGTCGATGCCGAGCAGCGAAGCGGCCGCGCGGTAGGTCGCGGCGCGGTGACCGACCGACAGGCTCCAGTGGTGGCCCACGCCGGTCGCCGACCAGTCGTCGACCCACTCGCCGGGATCGCGGCCGAAGTCGATGCGAGTGGTGGTGTTGCCGATCTCGAGCAGCGGCCCGGGTACGGCCGTGCCCTGAGAGGCGATGAAAGAGAGGGTGCCGTCGGCGTCCTGGCCGAGCCCGAGCAGGGTCACCGGTCCGTGCTGCACGTCGAACTCGACCGAGACGCCCCAGCCGCGCTTGCCGTGGTAGACGCCCAGGCCGCGCAGCAGGGGGTCCCTGGCCGATACGGAGAGGTGCGCGGGCCCGTCGTGCCCCATCTCCACGACGTCGTCCTCGAAGTTCAGCGCCTGGATCTCGCAGAACGAGCCGCCGGCGCCGATGACCTGCGACGCGAGCTGGGCGACGGTGGTGCGCAACTCGTACTCCCCGGTCGCGGGGATGCCCCGCGCGGTGAGCAGAGAAGCGCCGAGGATCATGCCCGCGCCCAGTCGCTCGTGCTGCTCGCCGTCGAGCCCGCGGTGATAGTAGGCCAGCGAATCGAGATCGAAGTCGTCGACGAGCCGGTCGAGGCCCACCGAGACGCGGGCGCCCCAGGCGAAGTCCTCCTCCTGCACCGAGGGGTCGAGCGTGAAGATCTCGCGGGCGAGCGCCATCCGCTCGGCGACCTGCTCGTCGGTCGCGTCCTCCACCCGCACGCGGAGATCGTCGAACTCCAGCACCTCGACGTGGGAGCCGAAGGTGGCCGGCAGCAGCGTGAGATCGGTCGAGACGTCGAGCATGCCGGGATAGAGGTGCCCCATGAGCCCGTGCCGCGCGGTGCGCAGGGCCGCGCGCACGTGCGCCGCGGCGATCCACTGCTCGATCCGGGCCCACGCGCGCTCCTGCCGGAGCCACCCCGACACCGACCTGAAGGGGATCCCCGCGCGCCGGAACACGTTGCCCACCTCCGGCACGGGGCATTGACCGCAGTACGCCAGCCACTCCCCGGTGCCGAACGAGGCGTGATCCATCTTCTCCGTGGGCTGCAGGTCGATCACCAGCACGGGGGAGTTCGAGCGCTGGGCGATGGGCAGCACCATCGATGCCGTGAGGTAGGTCGTGAGGAAGAGGACGATGAGGTCGCAGTCGGCTCGGCGCAGGCGTTCGGCGGCCGCGGCGCCCTCCTGCGCATCCGAGATGAAACCGACGTCTGTGACCTCCGCGTCCATCTCCGAGAACCTCCGGGACACGTAGCGCGAGGATTCCTGCAGCTGCGGGAGCAGCGAGGGGAACTGCGGCCAGTACGCGCCGAGGCCCCCGGCGACCAGGCCGATGCGCGGCTTGCGGCGCTGTGCCGGGGGAAGGAGGTCGGCGATCTGCCGTGCAGCGGAGCTCATATCGTTTCCTTAACTCAAGATCGGGTGGGGAGGGGTCGGGGCCGTGGGGCCGTGCGGGGCCGTGCGGCCCCGCACGCGACGACTAGAAGTCGTAGTCGTCGATGTTGTCGGCGTCGAACACGGTGGGCGGGCCGACGATCACGATGCCGTCCGCTCCCACCTCGCGCTCGCCCAGCTCGCCGGCTTCGAAGGTGTCGCCCTCGGCTCCGGTGATCGTGCCGTCCGCGAGTGCCAGACCCGCGAAGGCGGAGACGTACCCCAGCTGCGCCGGATCCCAGAGGGCGAACTCGGTCACGGTGCCGTCCTTGACGAACGGGCGCATCTCGTTCGGCAGGCCGAGGCCCGTGAGCGCGACCTGACCCTTGTACTCGGAGGTGGAGAGGTAGCGCGCGGTGGCGGCGATGCCGACGGTGGTGGGCGAGATGATGCCCTTCAGGTCCGGGTAGGCCTGCATCAGGCCCTGGGCCTCCTGGAACGACTTCGTGTCGTCGTCGTCGCCGTAGACCTTCGTGACGAGCTCGATGTCGGCGTAGTCCGGGTTGGAGGCGAGCTCCTCCTCCATGTACTTGATCCACTCGTTCTGGTTCGTCGCGTTCGCCGTGGCCGAGAGGATCGCGATCTCGCCCTCGCCGCCGATCTGCTCCGAGATCAGTTCGAGCTGGATGAGCGCCACGTCCTTCGCGACGACCTGGCTGACGAACACGTCGCGGCAGGCCGGGTTGGTGTCGGAGTCGAACGCGACGATCTTCGCGCCGCCGCTCCGGGCCTCCTCGAGAGCCGGGCACACGGCATCGGGATCGTTCGCCGCGATGACGATCACATTCGTCCCCGCCTGCGTCTCCGCGTTGATGAACGACACCTGGCTCGAGGCGCTCGCGTCGAGCGGCCCGACGACCTGGCTCGAGGCGAAGCCGGCGGCGGTCGCGCCCTCCTCCCCGCCGCCCAGCACCACATCGGTGTAGGGGTTGTTGAGCTGCTTCGGGATGAAGGTGATGCTGAGATCCTCGCCGCCCGCCGCGGGGGCGTCGCCGCCGGTGTCGCCGGAGGCGCAGCCGGCCAGTGCGAGGGCCGCGATCGAGACGATCGAGCCCGCGAGCGCGAGTCGACGTCGACCTCGCTGCTTCTGTGAGAGATTCATCGTGCTTCCTTTCAGTGTGGCGTCAGTGGGTTCAGCCGCCGGTGGTCCCCGAGCCGTCGGCCCGGGGGAGTTCTTTTCGGATTCTTCGTTCGTGGCGGAGCCGCCGCAGGGCTGCTCCGATGCTCGGAGTCACGACCGAGATGATGAGCAGCGCGCCCGTGACGATGACGAGCACGACCTCGGAGACGCGGCCGAGGCGCAGGGCGTAGTTGATCGTGCCGATCAGCAGCACGCTCGCGAAGACGCCGGGGATGGAGCCCCGCCCGCCGAAGATCGAGACCCCGCCGAGCAGCACGGCCGCGACCACGGTCAGTTCGAGCCCGGTGGCGTTGTCGGAGCGGGCGCTCGAGTAGCGCAGCGTCCAGTAGACGCCCGCCAGGGCGGAGACGCCGCCGCTCGCGACGTACAGCCAGAACTTCGACTTCACCACGTCGATGCCGACGAAGCGGGCCGCCTCCTTCGAGTAGCCCATGGCGTAGAGGCCGCGGCCGAACGGGGTGAAGTGGAGGACGATGCCGAAGACCGCCACCACGGCCAGCACCCCGATCATCACCGTCGGGATCCCGGTGGCGCCGAGCTTCGAGGTGATGAAGGCGTTGTACTCGGGCGGGAAGTTCGCGACCGCGTTGTCGCCGATCACGACGAGCGCGAGGCCCCGGAACAGCGCGAGCGTGCCGATGGTGACGGCGAGCGAGGGCAGTCCGACGAACGCGATGAGAATGCCGTTGAACGCGCCCGCGAGAACGCCGATCAGGATGGACAGCAGGATCGCGACGTTCATGTCGAAGCCGGCCGCCCACATCACGCCGAGCGACGCGCTCGTGAGGCCCGCGACCGAGGCGACGGAGAGGTCGATCTCGCCCGTGATGACGATGAGGGTCATCGGCATGGCGATCAGCAGCACCGGGATGACGTCGAGCAGGAGGAAGCCGACGGTCAGGGGCGAGGCGAAGCGCGGGATGAGGAGCGCGAAGAGCACGATCGTGACGAGCAGCAGGGAGATCATGACGGCATCCCGGCCGAGCAGCGTGCGCGCGAGGCCCGTTCGGCCCTTCGGCTCGCCGCGCAGCGTCTTCGACGTGCTCGCGACGGTGAGCGTCGCCGAGGTCTCGGTGTTCGTCATTTCTTCTCCTCGCTCGCCGCGCCGGTTCTGAGTCGTCGGGCGGTGCGCATCGAGGCGATCCGGTCGATCAGGATCGCGGTCAGGATGAGCACGCCGACGATGGCCTGCTGCCAGAACTTGTCCACCCGCAACGCGGTCAGCGCGCCCGTGATGGTGGTCAGCAGCAGCGCGCCGAGCCCCGCGCCGACCACTGAGCCGCTGCCGCCGAAGATGGCGACTCCGCCGACCACCGCCGCGGCGACCACGTTGAGCTCCATGCCCGTGCCGGTCGTGGCCCCGACGGAGTTGAAACGGGCCGCGTAGAGCACTCCCGCCAGGCCGGCGAGCATGCCGTTGGCCAGGAAGGCGAAGAAGACCCTGCGCCCGATCTTGATGCCGAACAGGCGCGCCGCGTCGGGATCCGATCCGATCGCGTAGAGGTCCCGCCCCGCCCGCGCCCCCGCCAGATACACGGCGAGCACCACCACGACGACGATGGCGATGAGCGTGATGATGGGGAACCCGAGCAGCGTGTCGACGGCGAGTCCGCCGAACTCCTGCGGGCGATCGTCGGCGAAGTACTGCGTACCGCCGGCCCACCAGTTGTTGACGCCGCGGAAGATGTACAGGGTGCCGAGCGTGATGACGAGCGCGGGCACGCCCGCCAACGTGACGAGGAGGCCGTTCACGGCTCCGAGCACCGCGCCGAACACGATCCCGATCGCGAACACCGCCCAGATCGGGATGCCGTCGACGTTCGCGAAGAGCGATCCGGTGCCGAAGGCGACGAGGCCGAGGATCGATCCCACCGAGAGGTCGATGTTGCGGGTGATGATGACCAGGGTCTGACCGGCGGCCAGGATGATCATGATCGTGGCGTTGAGGAGCAGATCCTTCGTGCCCTGCGGCGAGAGGAACAGCGGGTTGGCCGCGTAGGTGAGGCCGACGAGCGCGATCAGCGCGATCGAGACCGGCAGCTCCCTGGCGCGGAGCAGCGCCGCGAGCCGTGATCGCCGCGCCGGCGCGGTCGGGGCGGTGACGGTGCTCATGCGGCGATCTCCTGCGTCGTTCCTGCGAGTGAGTGGGTGGCGGCGTGCATCACGCTCTCGGGGGTCGCCTCCGGGCGATCGAGGGTGGCGGTCACCCGGCCCTCGCACATCACCACCACCCGGTCGGCCATTCCGAGCACCTCGGGCAGTTCGCTCGAGATCATCAGGATCCCGATTCCCTGCCCTGCGAGGTCCGAGAGCAGACGGTGCACCTCCGACTTGGTGCCGACGTCGATGCCGCGCGTGGGCTCGTCGACGATCAGCAGCCGCGGTTCGGTGGCGAGCCACTTCGCGAGCACGACTTTCTGCTGGTTGCCGCCTGAGAGCGTGGACACGGCGTAGTCCATCGAGCCGGTCTTCACCTGGAGGCGCTGGGACCACTCGGAGGCGACCCGGCGCTCGCGGGCGCCGCTGATGAGCCCGAATCGAGCGAGCGCCTTCCGGAGCGCGAGGGTGGCGTTGCGCGCCACGGAGAGCTCCATCACGAGGCCCTGCTTGCGCCGGTCCTCCGGAACGAAGCCGATGCCCGCGTCGATGGCCTGCTGCACGCTGTTCTTCGGCAGCGCCCGGCCCCGCATCTCGACCGAGCCGGAGTCGTAGCCGTCGACCCCGAAGACCGCTCGCGCCACCTCCGAGCGCCCGGCGCCCACGAGGCCCGCGAGGCCGACGATCTCCCCGGCGCGCACCTCGAAGCCGATGTCCTGGAACACGCCGGCGCTGGTGAGCCCGCGCACGCGGAGCACGGGGTCGCCGATCGCGGCCTCGGTCTTGGGGAAGAGCTGATCCACGTCGCGGCCGACCATCTGCTTCACGATGTCCTCCACCGTGGCGTCGGCGGTGAGCACGGTGGAGATGTAGCGTCCGTCGCGCATGACGGTGATGCGGTCGCTGAGATCGAAGACCTCGTCGAAGCGATGCGAGATGAACATGATCGCCGCGCCGCGCTCGCGCAGAGCCCGGGCCACGGTGAAGAGCCGCTCGACCTCGACGCCGCTCAACGCCGCGGTCGGCTCGTCCATGATGAGCACCCGCGCGTCCATCGAGATGGCCTTCGCGATCTCGATGATCTGCTGATCGGCGATGGAGAGGCCCTCGGCTGCGCGATCCGGATCGATCGGCACCCCGAGCCGGGCGAAGAGCTCCGACGCCTGCTCCCGCATGATCGAGCGGCTGATGAGGCCGGAGCGCCCCTTCGGCTGCCGGCCGATGAAGATGTTCTCGGCGACGGTGAGGTCGGGGAACAGGGTGGGCTCCTGGTAGATCACGGAGATGCCGGCCGCCTTGCTGTCGGCGACCGAGCGGAACGACTGCGGCTCGCCGTCGATCCGGAAGTCGCCGGCATCGGCGTGGTACAGGCCCGCGAGGATCTTCACGAGCGTGGACTTGCCGGCCCCGTTCTCGCCGACGAGCGCGTGGATCTCTCCGGCGCGGAGTTCGATGGTGCCGTCGGCGAGCGCCACGACCGGTCCGAACGTCTTCACTGCTCCGTGGAGGGAGAGCGTGGGGCTCCCCTCGGCGGGTGATCTCTTCATTGAACTCACGGCTTCCTGTCGCGGGGTGTGTCGAGCATGTTCCCGCAACGTTAATGAATCGTTTCAATACGCATTGAATCACACGTGTTTCGGGATCGTCAAGGCGAGGATCCGAATTGTCCGCGGTTGTTATTGAAGCGTTTCAAAACAGGGCGGGCGCGAGTAGACTGACGGCATTGTTCCGATCACGACTCCGTCTTCGCGGGGCAGGAGGGAGGCGCGATGGCGACCAGCATCCGCGACGTCGCCCGCGCCGCCGGCGTCTCGGTCGGCACCGTATCGAACGTGCTGAACCGCCCCGAGATCGTCGCTCCGGCCACGGTGTCGCGGGTCGTCGAGGCGATCGAGAGCCTCGGCTTCGTGCGCAACGACGCCGCCAGGCAGTTGCGCGCCGGCCGCAGCCGCAGCCTGGGGCTCGTGGTGCTCGACACCCGCAACCCCTTCTTCATGGACGTCGCGCACGGGGCTCAGAGCCGCGCGCTGGACGACGGCTACACCGTGCTCATGGGCGGCAGCGACGACTCCCGGGAGCGCGAGCAGAGCCTGCTCGACATGTTCGAGGAGCACCGCGTCGCCGGCGTGCTCATCTCGCCGGTGCGCACGGAGCTCACCCAGCTGCGCAAGCTGCGCGATGCCGGGATCCCGGTGGTGCTCGTGGACCGCGGCACCAGCGACCGCACCTTCTCCTCCGTCGCCGTCGACGACGTCGAGGGCGGGCGCATCGCCGCCCGGCACCTCGTCGAGGCGGGGCGCCGGCGTATCGCGTTCGTGGGCGGGCCGGAGGGGCTGGAGCAGATCGACGACCGCCTCGCTGGGGCGCGATCCGTCGTGGACCAGCACGAGGGCGTCTCGATCGAGATGTTCCCGACCGAGGCGCTGAGCGTGCTTGAGGGGCGGCGCATCGGCGCGCAGCTGACTGAGATGGCGCCCGAGCGGCGCCCCGACGCGGTCTTCGCCGCGAACGACCTGCTCGCCATGGGGGTGCTGCAGGCGCTCGTGATGACGGGTTCGCTGCGGGTGCCGGACGACGTGGCGCTCATCGGCTACGACGACATCGACTTCGCGAGCGCCGCGGTGGTGCCCATCAGCTCGGTGCGGCAGCCCGCGGTCGAGATCGGCGCCACGGCCGTCGATCTGCTGCTGAAGGAGGCGCAGGCGGGGGCGGCCGCCGACCGCGAGCAGGTCGTGTTCCAGCCCCGGCTGGTGGTGCGGGCGTCCACCGCCGGGTGAGGCGCGGATCCGAGCGGAGCCGCACCCCGCCGACTCAGCGCTCGCGCGGGGGGAGCCGCGAGGGCACGGCAGCCACCTGCTCCGGGGTCGGCGGAGCCGCGCCGGACACCGAGACCGCGAACGCGGCCGCGCGGGCGGCGGAGTCCAGCAGCTCGAGGAACTCCGCCGGGGTGGGGTCGGCGTGGGCGGCGACCAGCCCCGCGATGACGCTCGCCATGAAGGAATCCCCCGCGCTGATCGTATCGGCCACCGTCACGCGGTACGCGGCGAGCTCGAAGGTGCGCTCCCGATGCCGTGCGTACACGCCATCGGAGCCGCGGGTCAGGATGCAGGAGCCCGGTCCGAGGGAGCAGATGCGCTCCACCGCCGCCTCCGGCCCGAGCGACGGGTAGAGCCACGCCGCGTCCTCGTCGCTCAGCTTGACGAGGTCGGCGAGCGCGGCGGCCTCCTCGAACCGGCGGAGTGCGAGCGGGTGCTCGGGCAGCAGCGAGGGCCGGATATTCGGGTCGATGGTGATGGTGCTGCGACCGCTCTGGCGCCGCAGGATCGCGGCGAGCGCGGTCGCGCCCGGCTCGAGGAACAGCCCGATCGAGCCCGCGTGGACGATCCGGGGCGGCGCGATGTCGACGTCGGGCACCCGCCAGTGGATGTCGAAGCTGTACTCCGCGCTGCCGCGCGCATCGATCGAGGCCCGCGCCGTGGACGTCCGGGGCACCGGAGCCGATGCCGGGTGCAGGCCGACGCGCTCGTCGGCCAGGGCATCGGCGATGCGCCTGCCCCGGTCGTCGTCCCCGAGGCACGTGAGCAGCGAGACCGGCACGCCGAGGCGGGCCAGCCCGATCGCGGTGTTCGCGGGGCCGCCGCCCACGAACTCCTGCGCCGAGCCCGGGCGCTCGACGATGTCGATGAGCGCCTCGCCGATCACGAGTACGGCTGGTGCGCGGTGGTCGGTGCTCACGATCCGCCTTTCCGGGAGGGAGACCGCTCCGGTCGCCTGCGGCGGTGCGTCGGAGCGTGCGGGTGGGTCCGGGCGCGGGGTCGGCGCCCGATCAGCGGCCGGCCCAGAGGTCCGGCTTGCCGTCCGCATCGGGCGGCAGCGGATCGCCCGAATCGTCGACGATGGGCTGCGGATCCTCGCTCACGTACTCCAGGCGCACGTTGTGCAGATCGCCCTTGTCGGTGAACCAGAGGATGGATCGCCCCTCCTGATCGATCGACTCGCCGTTGACGGTGAAGCCGAGCGCGCGCAACTCGGACATGCGGCCCTCCATGTCGGGGGTGTTCATGTATCCGAGGTGGTGGAAGCCCTCGCCCTCGGCCGCGGCGTGCGTGCCCCGCCCGTGGAACTCCATGAGCTCGATGTGCGGGGCGCCCTCGAGGCTGAACGAGATGCGGGCATCGTGCCAGTGCGGCTCGGGGTTGCTCGAGTCGGCGTACCGTTCGGTGCGGTAGCGCGCGATCGGGCTGAACGTGTAGCCGGTCGCGAGCGACCACCGCTCGATCGCGGCCTCGAGGTCGTTCACCAGGAATCCGATGTGGTGGATCAGCTGGGGTGCGGGGCGAGCGGTCACGGTCGTGCCTTCCGGTTCGGTTCGAAAGCGGTCTTGATCTGCGCGGAGTCGTGCAGGTTGTCGAGGGCGCGGGCGAAGTCGTCGAAGCCCACGACATCGGTGATGATGCCCTCGGTGCGGATGGCGCCGGATCGCAGGGCGGCCATCGACCGGCGCATGGTGAACGCCTGCGCGAACGAGCCCCTGATGGTGAGCTCGCGACTGAAGATCTCGTAGGGGCGCACCGCAGCGGCTGCGTCCTCCGCGGCCAGTCCGTACACGAGCAGGGTGCCGCCGGTGGCGGTGAGGCGGACGCCGAGTTCGAACACCGAGATCGCGCCGGTGGCCTCGACGACGGCGTCGAACCCGCGCGGTGCGAGCTCGCGGAGGGCGGCCTCGGCGGCGCCGGAGTCGTGGCGGTCCATCAGCACGGTCTCGTCGATGCCGAATGCCGCGGCGAGGTCGAGCTTGTGCCGGGTGGGGGCCGCGACCGTGACGCGCGCGGCTCCCGAGGCCTTGAGCAGCTGGGCGAGGATGAGGCCCGTCGGGCCTGCGCCGAAGACGAGCACGTCGGATCCGGGCGCGAGATCGAGTACGTCGGCGCCGTGCATGGCGCAGGCGGTGGGCTCGGCCAGCCCGGCCGTCTCGAGCGGCAGATCGGCGGCGTCGAAGGTCTTCGCGGCGCGCACGGCGACGTATTCGGCGAAGCCGCCGGACGCATTGCAGCCGAGCGAGACGAAGTTCTCGCAGAAGAGGGCGCGACCGGTGAGGCACGGCACGCACTCCCCGCAGTGGATCGTGTTGTCGACGGTCACGACGCTGCCGATGGCGGGCTCGGTCACGCCGGGGCCGTGCTCGACCACGCGGCCGAGGATCTCGTGCCCCGGGATCAGCGGGAGCTTCGCGATGAACCCGCCGTGCAGCAGGTGCTCGTCGGTGCCGCAGACACCCGTGCGGATGACCTCGAGCAGCACCTCGCCGGCCTGCGGTTCGGGGCGGGGCACCTCCTCGACGGCCCAGTGGGATCCCTCACGGAACACGATCGCCTTCACGATGGCTTCCTTCCTCTGCCCTTCGCGCGGCAGGAGCGCGTCATTGCGAATCTTCTTTGTAGCGATACTACGGTATTCGGGGGTATTTTGCTTGTCCATCGTGAAAATGGGCACCAGTTAGGTAGTATTGCTACATGACTTCTGCAATCGAGAACACCGAAGCCCGAGCCGTGGACGTGCCGGCGCTGCTGTCCATCTTCACCGACGGCGTCATCGAGGGGCGGTCGGGGACCTATCGGGTGGACTTCGAGCGGCTGGAGGGCGTGTACCGGGACCGCGAGGCCTACCGCTCGCTGCTCGCCGAGCGGGGCGCCGGCTTCGAGGTCTACTCGGTGCAGTCGCACTCGTACGGGGACAAGCCGGGGGCGCTGACGATCGGCACCAGCCGCCTCGAGCCGGGCAGGGTCGGCGATGAGTACGCCCTCACGCGCGGTCATCTGCACGGCAGGACCGATCGCGCGGAGCTCTACTACTGCCTGAGCGGGCGGGGAGTGATGCTCATGGACACGGTCGACGGGCAGACCTCCGCCGTCGAGCTGGCTCCCGGGCAGGCCGCGCACGTACCCGGCGAGTGGGTGCACCGCAGCGTCAACGTCGGGGACGAGCCCTTCGTCACGCTGTTCTGCTACAACTCCGACGCCGGCCAGGACTACGGTATTATCGAGCGCGCAGGCGGCATGCGCCGACTCGTCGTAGACGACGGCGACGGCGGCTGGATGGTCATCGACAACCCCGACCATCGCGGGTACGGCGCTTGAGGCGGGCCCGCTCCTCTCGGCAGCACGGTGACGGAGCGAACGGAACGAGGAGGCTGCCGGGATGCTGTCGAACGGGAATGAGAAGCAGCGCGACGATGCGGGTGCCCCGGTAGTGGCGGAGCCGGGCAGCCCCGGTGCCGAGGGCCGCGGATCGATCCTCGAGCGCATCTCGGCGATCCTCGATCGGATCAGTCGCTCGGAGCGGAGGGTGGCGGAGGCGATCCTGGCGGAGCCGCAGGTCTTCACTGGCTACACGATGGCTCGCGCCGCCGAGGTGGCGGGGGTGAGCGAACCGACGGTGATGCGGCTCGCCCGCTCCCTCGGCTGCGACGGCTTCCAGTCGCTCAAGATGGAGTTGACGCAGGCGCTCGCGCTCGGCATGCCCGTGACGTTCTCGTCCATCACCGACGCCGACTCCGTGGACGGCATCGCCCGCAAGGTCTTCGACCACACGATCACCAGCCTGGACAAGGCGCGCAACGAACTCGACATCGACGCGCTGGAGCGCGCCGTCGACATCCTCGAAGTCGCGCCGTGCATCATCTTCATCGGCTTCGGCGCCTCGAACGTCATCGCGACCGATGCCGCGCAGAAGTTCTCGGTCTTCGGCAGGCCGCTCCTGGCCCCGACCGATCCGCATCAGATCTTCATGGCGATCTCGACGCTCTCCGCCCCCAGCGCGGTCGTGGCCATCTCGAACGGGGGCCGCACCGGGGATGTGATCCGTCTCGCCCGGGCCGCGAGGCAGCGGGGCCTGCCCACGATCGTGATGACGGGGAACCCCGATGCCCCGCTGCTCGAGTACGCGGATATCGGCCTCGTCGTGCCGACTTTCGAGAACACGGACCTCTACACCCCCGCTGCGAGTCGCATCGCGGGTCTCACCGTCGTCGACATCCTCGCCGCCGCGATCGCGGTGCGCCGGGGGGAGGAGCACCGCGAGCAGTTCCGGGCGATGAAGACGGCGCTGCTGAAGTATCGCACGGAGTGAGCACCGGCATCCCGGCGCGGATGCGGCATCCCGGCCGGGCGAGTCGCGACGCGAACGGCCTCTGCTCCCCGGCGAGGGAGCAGAGGCCGTCGCCGTCCGGTCTAGGCGGTGATGGCGACCTTGATCTCCGTGCCCGTGCTGGCGAGATCGAAGGCCGCGCTCGACTCCGTGTAGGGGAAGGAGCTCGACACCATGACGCCGGGATCGACCGCACCCGAGCGGATGATCTCCTCGGCCTTGCGGTAGTCCTCGGTGACGTAGGTCGCGGCGCCCTGCAGCCTGAGCTGGCGATCCTGCACGGTGGGGAGATCGACGGTGACGGGTCGCGAGGGGACGCCGACGACGACGACGGTGCCTCCCTTGGTCGCGATCCTGATCGAGGCGTCGACCGTCGGCTGTATCGCGACGCAGTCGAAGACCACGTCGGCCGTCTCGCCCAGGTGCTCGAGCGCGAGTCCGACGAAGTCCTCGGCTCCGGCGTCGATCGCCGCGTCGGCCCCCTGCGACAGGGCGACCTCGCGCTTCGCCGCCAGCAGGTCGCTCACGACGATCCGGCGCGCTCCCGCGTAGCGGGCGGCGGCGAGCATCAGCAGGCCGATCGTGCCGCAGCCGTGGATCAGCACGGTCCTGCCCGTGAGATCGCCGGCGAGACGGGCGGCGTGCACCGGGGTGGCGAGCGGCTCGATGAGCAGCGCCTGCTCATCGGTGAAGTCGTCGGGAACCGCGCGCAGGCGATCCGCCGGGATGGTGAAGCTCTCGGCCAGGCCCCCCTCGCGATAGCCGCAGCCGAAGAACTGGAGATTCTCGCAGACGTTCTCGTTGCCGGCGCGACAGACCTTGCACCGCCCGCAGGGGAGCGTCGGCTCGGGAGTGACGCGGTCGCCCACGGCGACGCCCTCGACTCCGGATCCGATCTCCTCGACGATGCCGACGACCTCGTGGCCGGGGTAGTAGGGGATCTTCATCTGGGGGTGCTTGCCGTGGTACGCGTGGGTGTCGGACCCGCAGACACCCGCGATGCGCATGGAGACGCGGGCCTCGCCCGGCGCGAGTTCGCCCGCGGGCTCCGTCAGGATCTCCAGCCGGCCCTCGGCCACTACTCTGACCCGCCACCGCTCACCGGTGTTCGCCATCTTCACTGCTCCTTTGCTCGGTCGTACCGGGTGTTCGGTCGTGCTGTGCGCGGCCGACACCTCCAGTCTATATGTAGCAATACTACTTTAAAACCCGGATTTATGTTTCCGAATGGTAACGGCATTTGCAAAATTCGAAGAATTGCGTAGTATTGCTACGAGCACGGCGGATGCGAAAGTCGCGAGTGTTCCGTGCCCGAAGCACAACGAAGTGAGGAGTACCGAGCAACATGACTCGTAACACAACACGGCGCGCACTCGTCGGTCTGGGATTGGCTGCGGCAGTCGGCATGACGTCCCTGGTGGGGTGCTCGTCGGCCTCCGATGACGCGGGATCCGGCGCCTCCGGCGCGAGCTCCGAGGACGTCGCCGTCTACCAGGGCGTTCGCAGCCTGTCGAACGCGTACCACGCCAACTGGGTCGAGGGCGGCGATCTCTTCGGCGAGTGGGCCGGCGTCGAGGTGAACACCATCACCGACGAGGCGGATTCGCAGCGTCAGCTCTCGCAGATCCAGGCGCTCGGCACCTCGGGCCAGATCTATGCGCTCAACGTCGACCCCAACACATCCTCCGACACCGAGGCGATCGTCAATGCGGTGACCGATGCGGGCGGCTTCGTCGTGACGCAGTGGAACAAGCCCGACGACCTGTTCCCGTGGGACGTGAGCGACAACTGGGTCGCCCACATCAGCTTCGACGGCCGCACCAGCGGCAAAGAGGTCTCGGAGGCGCTCTTCGAGGAGATGGGCGGAGAGGGCGGCATCATCGCCCTGCAGGGCATCCTCGACAACGTGCCCGCGAAGCAGCGCTTCGAGGGGCTGCAGAACGCGCTGAGCGAGAACCCCGGCGTCGAGCTGCTCGAGGATCAGACCGCGAACTACAGCCGCTCCGAGGGGCTCTCGGTGACGCAGACGCTGCTCGCCAAGTACGGCGACAAGATCAAGGGCGTCTGGGCGGCGAACGACGAGATGGCGCTGGGCGCCGTGGAGGCCCTCCGAGCCGCAGGGCTCGAGGGCGAGATCCCGGTCGTCGGCTTCGACGCGGTGCCCGAGGCGCTCGAGGCGATCCAGGAGGGCGATTCGGGGTACGTCGCCACCGTGTCCACCGATCCGTGGTGGCAGGGCGGCGCCGCGCTCTCGCTGGCCTACAAGGCGGCGACCGGCGAGATCGACGTGAGCGAGCTCAGCCACGAGGAGCGCGCCTTCTACGGCGGGCAGACCGTCGTCACGGCCGACAACGTGACCGACTTCCTCCAGGCGCCGCCGCTCGAGCAGCTGGTTCCCGACTTCGAGGATCCCTGGGCGCGCAGCCAGGGCCCGATCGAGCCCTAGCCATTCGCCCGCGCCCGGTGCCGGGACCGCGCTCGACACGCCGTCCCGGCACCGGGCGATCCCCGGGGCCGAGCAGTGAGAGAAGGAGACCATGACTGAAACCACCGTGCCCGCGGCGACCGCGGACGTGCGCGTGCCGTCGAGGCTGCGGAAGCGGCTCGTCGACGGCGGCCCGCTCGTCGCTCTGATCGCCCTGATCGTGGTGTTCACCGTCGCGAACCCCACGTTCCTGAGCCCGGGGAACGTCGGGATCCTGCTCTCGCAGCTCGCCATCCCGCTCGTCATCGCGACGGGACTCACCTTCGTCATCCTGCTCGGCGGCATCGATCTCTCGATCGAGGGCGTGATGGCGACCTCTTCGCTGATCTTCGTGCTCACCGCGGCCAACGACCGCAACGACCTGAGCCTGGGCGTGCTCGGCGCCCTTCTCGGCGTGGCCGCCGGATCGCTCTTCGGCCTCGCCAACGGCGTGCTCAACGTGCGCTTCGGAATCCCGTCGTTCATGGTCACGCTCGGTATGGGAGCGGTCGGGATCGGCGTCGCGACGGTGCTGTTCGGGGGTCGCTCGCCGCGACTGCTCGACCCCGGCCTCAAGGCCATCGGCACCGGCAACACCCTCGGCATCGCCAACATCTTCCTCGTGGCGCTCGTCGTGCTGATCCTCGGCTATCTGGTGCAGCGCTTCACCCGCCTCGGTCGCTACGGCTACGTCATCGGCGGCGACGAGGCCGTCGCCAGGCTCTCGGGAGTGCACGTCGCGCGCTACAAGATCGGGGCGTTCGTCGTGGGCGGCACCACGTCGGGCATCGCCGGCGTGCTCGTCGCGACTCAACTCGGCGTCGGCTCGCCCGTCATCGGCGAGGGGTTCCTCTTCACCTCCATCACGGCCGTCGTGCTCGGCGGGACGCTGCTCACCGGCGGTCGCGGCGGCGTGCTGCGCAGCCTCGTGGGTGTGGCGATCATCATCGCGCTGAGCAACGGCCTCATCCTGATGGGCGTCAACTCCTACGTGCAGATCGCCGTTCAGGGCATCGTCATCATCGCCGCGGTCGTCGCGACCGGCTGGCGGCTCCGCACTCGAGTAAGGGTGATCAAATGACCGCCGCACTGGAAGTCCGCAACCTCACGAAACGCTTCCGAGGGGTGGTGGCGCTCGACGGCGTGAGCTTCGAGGTGCGACCGCACGAGGTCGTCGGCCTCATCGGCGAGAACGGTGCGGGGAAGTCGACCCTGCTGAAGGTGCTCTCCGGCATCTACCAGCCCGACGAGGGCGAGATCTACCGCAACGGCGAGCGCGTCACCTTCCGCACGCCCAAGGATTCGGCTCGCACCGGCATCGGCATGGTGCATCAGGAGCAGTCGCTCATCTCAAACGTCACCGTCGGCGAGAACATCCTGCTCGGCGCCGAGGGCGACGCGGTGCGCCTCGGCTTCTACAACTGGCCGCGGCTCAACGCCAACGCCCAGCGCCAGCTCGACAAGATCGCCTCGCCGATCCCGCCCACCTCGATCGTCGAGTCGCTGAGCTTCGCCGAACGCCAGATGGTCGAGCTCGCGAAGGCGCTCTACGTCGAGGAGGGGGCGCGGCTCGAACCCGTCATCGTGCTGGACGAGCCCACCAGCGTGCTCGAGGGGGCGGAGCTCGAGACGCTGTTCGAGCAGATCGATCGCCTGCGCAGGATCGCGTCCGTGATCTTCGTGTCGCATCGACTCGACGAGGTGCTGCGCGTCTCCGACCGGGTCTACGTGCTCAAGGACGGGCGCTCGGTCGGCGAGATGAGCGCGGCCGACGCGGATGTGGAGACGCTGCACCGCCTGATGGTCGGCCGAGAGAGCTCGGCCCAGTTCTACCGCGAGGACGAGCAGCTGCCCGTCGAGGGCAATCCCGTCGTGCTGAGCGTGGAGGGACTCTCGAAGCGCGGAGCCTTCGAGAACGTGTCGTTCGAGGTGCGCGAGGGCGAAGTGCTCGGGATCGCGGGTGTGCTCGGCTCCGGGCGCGAAGAGCTCAGCCGGGTCCTGTTCGGAGCCGAGCCGTTCAGCGCGGGCGCCGTGCGGCTGCACGGGAAGGCGGTGCGCTTCGCCTCGCCCGTCGACGCGGTCGCGGCGGGGCTGGGCTACATCCCGGCCGAGCGCCGGATCGAGGGCATCGCCGACGGGATGAGCGTGGAGGAGAACATCTTCCTGGTCGATCCCGACACGGTCGCCTGGGGACCGTTCCGCAAGATCCGAGCCGCGCGGGAATCCGCGCGCGAGTGGATCCGTCGCCTGCGGGTGCGCACGCCCGACGAACGCGCGAACATCGGCAACCTCAGCGGGGGCAACCAGCAGAAGGTGGTGCTGGCCAAGTGGCTCAACTCGCCCAGGCTGAGACTGCTGATCCTCGACCACCCCACGCGCGGCCTCGATGTGGGCGCGAAAGAAGACGTCTACACCTTCGTGCGCGAGCAGTGCGCGAAGGGCATGGCGGTGGTGATGCTGGCCGACTCGCTCGAGGAGACCATCGCGCTGAGCCACACGATCCTGGTGATGCGCGACGGCGAGGTCGAGAACCGCTTCGACGCCCGTCCCGGCGACAAGCCGCGGCCCGTAGACCTCGTAGAGAAGATGGTGTGACGCATGAGTAACACACGTGATGATCAGGCCTTGACGCCGACGAGCATGTCGACGGCCCAGCTGAAGACGAGCATCGACCGGATCGACTGGCGCGCGCGCATCGTCTCGCTCGTGCCCTTGGCCGTCCTGGTGCTGCTGGTCCTCGTCGTGACGCTGCGGCAGCCCAACTTCCTCGGCGTCGGCAGCATGCGCGGCCTGCTGCTCAGCCTGGCCCCGATCCTGCTGCTCGCGCTGGGCCAGATGTTCGTGATCCTGACCGGCGGCATCGACCTCTCGTTCGCCACCACCGCCTCGTTCGGCACCGTGCTG
The DNA here is from genome assembly GCF_053528595.1 of Leucobacter sp. NCBI lineage: Bacteria > Bacillati > Actinomycetota > Actinomycetes > Micrococcales > Microbacteriaceae > Leucobacter > Leucobacter sp. Next base: position 76,622 of record NZ_JAIVPF010000081.1, read on the forward strand.
CTGGCCCTGTGGCTGCCGGGGATGGGCGCCGGGGGCATCCTGCTCATGCTGCTCGTGATGGCCGCGATCGGCTTCGTCAACGGGGTGATCGTGGCGAAGGCGCAGGTGCCGTCGTTCATCGTGACCCTGGGCTCGCTCGGCCTCTACTCGGGCCTCGGGCTGTGGATCTCGGGAGCCTCGACGATCCGGATCAGCGAGGGGTACGAACCGCTCGCGGCGCTCAAGGACCTGCGCCTCGCGCAGATGCCGGCCGTCGGCGTCTTCGCGATCCTCGCCGCGGTGCTGGTCTTCCTCGGAATGCACACCCTCAAGCGGGGCCGGACGCTGCACGCGATGGGGCTGGCCGAGCCGGCCGTGCTGATGTCGGGCATCTCGACCGTGCGCCTGAGGATCCTCGCCTTCACCGCCTGCAGCCTCTTCGCCGGTCTCGCGGCCGTCGTGATGGCGACCGCCCAGCGCTCGGGCGGACCGACGCTCGCCGACAGCCTGCAGCTTCCGGCCATCGCGGCGGTCGTGATCGGCGGCACCGCGATCACGGGCGGGGTCGGCGGTGCGATCAAGACGCTCATCGGCGCGCTGATCATCGTGGTGCTGCGCGTGGGCCTCACCGCGATCGGCGTCGATCCCTCCTACGAGCAGATCGTCTACGGCGGCGTCATCGTCGCCGCGGTCGCGCTCACGCTCGATCGATCGCGCCTGCGCGCGATCAAATAGGGGGTCCGCGGATGATCATCGCTCACGATCTCGGCACCACGGGCAACAAGGCCTCGCTGCACCGGCCCGACGGCACGCTGGTGTCGGCGACCACGGTCGGCTATCCGACCCGCTACGGCACCGACGGCGTCGTCGAGCAGGACCCGGAGCAGTGGTGGGACGCGGTCGTCGAGGCGACGCGCACCCTTCTCGAGCGGAGCGGGGTGCCGGGGAGAGAGGTGCTGGCCGTCTCGGTCTCCGGGCAGATGATGGGCGGCATCTTCCTCGACGCCCGACTGCGACCGGTGCGGCCCGCCATCATCTGGGCCGATGTGCGCAGCCACGCGCAGACCGGGCGCATCTCGCGGCTCGTCGGAGCGGAGCGGGGCTACCGCATCACCGGCCATCCGCTGCACCCGAGCTACACGCTGTCGAAGGTGGCGTGGGTGCGCGAGAACGAGCCGGATGTCTGGAACCGGGTGCGCCACCTGGTCTTCGCCAAGGACTACGTCAACGCCAGGCTCACCGGCGAGATCGCGACCGACGCGTCCGACGCATCGGGAGCCAACGCCTACGACCAGGACCGTCGCGAGTGGTCGGGCGAGCTGCTCGACGCCGCGGGGGTCTCGGCCGAGATCTGGCCCCGGATCCTGCGATCGACCGACGTGCTCGGTCCGCTGCTGCCCGCGGCCGCCGAACAGCTGGGCCTGCGCCGCGGCATCGCCGTCGTGGTGGGCGGCGGCGACGGTCCGATGGCCGCGCTCGGCGCCGGAATCGTGGCGCCCGAGGACGGCGCCTACGCCTGCCTCGGCACGAGCTCGTGGGTGTCGCTCGCCTCGGAAGCGCCCCTCCTCGATCCGTCGCGCCGCACGATGACCTTCAACCACGTGGTGCCCGATCGTTTCGTGCCGACCGCCACCATGCAGACCGGTGCCGGGGCGCTCGACTGGATCACCGGCGTGCTCGCGCCCGACGAGGACGGCGGGCGCTTCGCACGTCTGGTGGGGGAGGCCGAGACGGTCGACGCCGCGGGCGACGGGCTCTTCTTCCTGCCGCACCTCATCGGCGAGCGCGCACCGCGCTGGAGTGCGCACGTGCGCGCGTCGTTCCTCGGGATCAGCCGCGGGCACGGTCGCGAGCACCTGACCCGCGCGGTGCTGGAGGGCGTCGCCTTCAACCTGCGCATCTGCATCGACGCGTTCCGCGCGGCCGGCGCCGCGGTGGATCGTGTGGACGCGGTCGGCGGCGGCGCGAAGTCGGACGTCTGGTTGCAGATCCTCGCCGATGTCTGGGGTGTGCCCGTGCGGCGGCGCAACATCGTGGACGAGGCCAACAGCCTCGGGGCCGCGGTGCTGGGCGCGGTCGGCATCGGCGCGGTCGACTCGGTGGGCGCGGCGCGCAGGCTGTCGGAGGTGACCGCGGAGTTCGTGCCGGATCCCGCGCGCGCGGCCGGCTACGAGCGGGCGCTCGCGCGCTTCGACGAGGCCTACGACGCGACGATCGCGTGGTACGACCGGGGCGCCGAGCGGTGAGCGGCGACGCACGGGGCACGGTGCTCATCACGAGCCGGTCGTTCGGATCGGCGGCCGTGGACGGAGTCGCGAGGCTGCGGGAAGCGGGGTACGAACCCGTGTTCCGCGGCGCCGCGCACGATCTCGGAGAGCTGCGGGACGTCCTGCCCGACGCGATCGCCTGGATCGCGGGGACGGGCGGTATCGGTCTCGAGCACCTCGAGCTCGCGCCCCGACTCCGCGTGATCGCGCGCTACGGGGTGGGCGTCGACTCCGTCGATCTCGCAGCGGCGAGACGGCGCGGCGTCGTGGTCTGCAACACCCCGGGCGCCAATTCCGAGTCGGTCGCGGATCTCGCACTCGCGCTCACCCTGAACGGCCTGCGCGGCGTGACGGCGGGGGACGGCGCGGTGCGATCGGGCGACTGGGCGGCGATCCGCGGCCGCACGATCTCGGGGTGCCGCGTCGGCGTGGTCGGCTTCGGCCGCATCGGCCGGGGCTACGCGGATCGGGTGCGGGCGCTCGGCGCCGATGTCGTCGTGTTCGACCCGTTCCTGCCGGACGACGCGGCGCTCGGACCCGGCATCACCCGCGCAGCCGGCATCGACGAGCTGGCGCACTGCGACGTCGTCTCGCTGCACTCGCCCGGCGGCGAAACGCTCATCACGGAGGCCTGGCTGGCCGGGGCCGACGGGCTGCTGCTCGTCAACACGGCCCGTGCCGACCTGATCGACGAGGCGGCGGTCGCCGGCGCTCTGCACTCGGGCCGGCTCTCCGGATACGGGGCCGACACGCTCGCGGGCGAGAGCGCGAGCACCGATCCGAGCCCGCTCCTCGATCCCGGGCTGCAGAGCCGCGTCGTCATCACCCCGCACCTCGGGGCCCAGACCACGCACGCCATCGATCAGATGACCGAGATGAGCGTCGACAACGCGCTCGCCGTACTGCGCGGCAGCGAGCCGCCGCACGGCATCGGCTGAGATCTCCACACCGAACCTGAGAGGGACCCATCGTGCATCAGACAGCGCAGAGCACCCGCGAGCGCGTGAACGGAGTCGGCGTCGTCGCCGTGCTGCGCGCGCCGTCGGCCGACCACGCGGTGGAGGCCGCCCGAGCCGTCGTCGAGGGCGGGATCCTCGGCATCGAGGTGACCTACTCGACGCCGGGCGCCGCCGAGGCGATCCGCCGCCTGGTCGATGAGCTGGGTGATCGCGCCGTCGTCGGCGCGGGGACCGTCACCGAGCCGGAGCAGGCCGCCGAGGCGGTCGCCGCCGGGGCCGCGTTCCTCGTCAGCCCGGGCGCCACGCCCCGCGTGGCCGAGGCCATGCGCGCCACGGGCGCCGTGACGATGCTCGGGGCGCTGACCCCGAGCGAGGTCATGTCGGTGTCCGACTTCGGTGCGGACATCGTGAAGCTCTTCCCGGGCAGCCTGGGCGGGCCGAGGTACCTCGCCGGGTTGCGCGGTCCCTTCCCGGGTCTCCCCTTCATGCCCACCGGCGGCGTGAACGCCGGCAACATCGGCGACTGGGTGCGGGCCGGCGCGGTCGCGGTGGGTGTCGGCGGGGAGCTCGTCTCCGCGGCCGACTACGTCTCGGGCGACTACTCGGCCGTGCGCGAGCGGGCCCGCGAGCTCGCCGCGGCATGGGGTCGAGCGCAGGAGGGGGAAGCGGCATGACCGGCGGGCGCATGGGATTCGTGGGCGTCGACACCGCTCACTCCTCGATCAACCGGGTGTTCCCCGAGTGGGCCGATGAGCTCGGTCTGGCGAGCCGGGAGCTGGAGGGCATCGACGTGGCCCTCGACGCCTCCGATGCGGTGTATCGCGATGTGGTCGCGCGGATCCGCGAGGACGAGGGCCTCGCCGGAGCGCTCGTGACCACGCACAAGGTGCGGCTGTACCAGGCGGCGCGAGACCTGTTCGCGAGCTTCGATCCCTTCGCCGAGGCGTGCGGCGAGATATCGTCGATCTCCAAGCGGTCGACGGGTCTGCACGGTGCGGCCAAGGACCCCATCACGGTCGGCGCGGCGCTGGAGGCCTTCGTGCCGGACGACTACTTCGCGCGCACCGGCGCCGGGGTGGTGTGCCTGGGGGCGGGCGGATCGGGCACGGCGCTCAGCTGGTATCTCGCGCACCGGGCGGATCGCCCCGCGTTCGTCACGGTGACGGCCAGGCGGCGGGCCAGCCTGGATCACCTGCGCGAGGTGCACGAGCGCGGCGGGCTCGATACGGGCCTCTTCCGGTACGAGCTGCTCGACGCCGACGCCCTCGTCGCCTCGGCCGACCGCGTCGTGGCCGCGGCCGGCGAGGGTGCGCTCATCGCCAACGCGACCGGCATGGGCAAGGACCGCCCGGGCTCGCCGCTGAGCGACGACGTCGTCTATCCGCGCTCCGCCCTCGTGTGGGAGTTCAACTACCGCGGCAGTCTCGAGTTCATGCATCAGGCGCGGGCGCAGCAGGAGGAGCGCGGGCTGACGGTCGAGGACGGCTGGGTCTACTTCCTCCACGGGTGGACGCAGGTGGTCGCCGAGGTGTTCGACCTCGAACTGACCCCCGAGCTGTTCGCGAGACTCGCGGATCGGGCCGCGGCGGTGCGATGAGCGCGTTCGAGGCGGCGAGCGGCACCGACGGGGGCTTCGTGCGCACGGTGCTCGGGGACGTGGCGCCCGACGCGCTCGGCGCCGTGAACTACCACGAGCACTTCTTCCAACGGTCCCCCCTGCTCCCGGGCGACGACCTCGACGATCCCGCCCGCTCGGAGGCGGAAGCCGGGGACCTCCGCGATTCGGGGTTCGCGGCCGTGGTCGATGCCACTCCCGTCGGGCTCGGTCGCCGGCCCGAGGATCTCGCGGCGCTGGCCCGTCGCACGGGTCTGCGCGTGATCGCCACGACCGGGCGCCACCGCGACGCGCACTACGGCGATCGGCGGTGGCTGCTGGACCTCGACGCCGGCGACCTCGCCGAGGTGTTCCTCGGCGACCTCGTCGCCGGGATGCCGTGCCGCGACCCCGAGGACGGCGGCGTCGACTTCGAGACGGCGGCGCGTACGACGGTGCGCGCGGGGGTGCTGAAAGCCGGCGTCGACTACTGGCGGGTGAGCACGAGCGAGCGCGTGGTGCTCGAGGCCGTCGGCGCCGCGCATCGCCGCACGGGGGCGCCCGTCATGGTGCACACCGAGCACTGCACCGCTGTCGACGCCGTGCTCGATCTCCTGGCGCAGGAGGGGGTCGCTGCCGATCGAGTGGTGATCGCGCACGCCGATCGCACGCCCGATCCGGGACTGCACGCCGCGATCGCCGCCCGCGGCGCCTACCTCGGCTACGACGGGGCGGGGCGCCACAAGGACTGGCCCGATTCGGTGCTCATCGATTCGCTCTCCGGAGTCGTGCGCGCCGGGTACGGCGACCGCGTGCTGCTCGGGGCGGATGTGGCGCGGGCGAGCCGATACCGGGCCTACGGCGGGATTCCCGGCCTGTCGTACCTCGGCCGGGTGTTCGTACCGCGGTTGCGGGCGCGCATCGGGGACGAGGCGATGGATCGTGTGCTCGTGCGCAATCCGGCCGAGTGGTTGACGTGGTCGACCGCGGTCTCGGCGTAGTCACTCCGCGCCGCGCGTGTGCGCCCAGACGACGGCCTGGATGCGATCCCGCACGCCCAGCTTCTGCAGCACGTTCGACACGTGGGTCTTCACCGTCGCCTCGCCGAGGAACAGCTCGGCGGCGATCTCGGCGTTGGAGCGGCCCTCGGCGAGGAGCGCGAGCACCTCGCGCTCGCGCTCGGTGAGACCGGCCCGCTCCATCGCCTGCGCGGCCCGCGGGCTCCGGGTGTCTCGCGGCGCGCGCGGCTCCGAGGGCGCGGGGGAGGCGGGCGCCGCGACGCGCGCGATGACGGCGCGCGTGACGTCGGGCCCCAGCAGGGCGTCCCCGGCGGCGAGCGACCGCACCGCGTCGATCAGCTGCTCGGCCCGCGCGGTCTTGAGCAGGAAGCCGCTCACCCCCGCCGCGAGCGCGTCGAAGAGGTAGGCCTCGTGGCCGAAGGTGGTGAGGATCAGGATCGACGGCGCGCGATCGGCCCCGCCTCCGGCCCGCCGCGAATCGGCGGGCGGGGGCGAGGACGCCAGGATCCGCCGGGACGCCTCGATGCCGTCCATCTGCGGCATCTCGACGTCCATGCAGATCACGTCGGGCCGCGTGCGCGCCGCGAGCTCCACGGCCTCGGCCCCGGTCGCGGCCTCGCCCACCACCTCGATGTCGGGCTCCGACTCCAGGATGATGCGGAAGCCGGATCGCACCAGCTCCTGATCATCGACGAGCGCGACCCGGATCACGCGGGCACCGCCTCTCGCCGGTCGAGCGGCACGCGGGCGCGCACCAGGAATCCGCCGCGCTCCCGGCGCCCGGCGCTCACCTCTCCGCCGACCGCGCCGACGCGCTCGCGCATGCCGCGCAGCCCGAGCCGGCTGCCGGTCGCGTCGCTGCGATCCAGCGTCTGCCGCACCCCGTCGTCGCTCACCTCGATCTCGACCGCGTCGGCCTCGAACCGCAGCCGCACCTCGGCCGAGGCGCCGCGGCCGGCGTGCTTGCGCACGTTCGTGAGCGCCTCCTGCACCACCCGGTAGAGGGCGACGTCGATGAGCAGGGGCAGCGGCCGGGGATCGCCGGCGACGATGAGGGTCGCCGGGACCCCGGCGTGCTGGGATTCCGCGACGAGGGCCGGGAGCTGGGCGATGCCGACGGTGCTCGCGCCGCCGTCGGCCTCGGGCGTGCGCAGCGTGTGCACGAGCCGCCGCAGCTCCTCCACGGCGGTGCGCGCGCTCTCCTCGACCACCTCGAGCGCGGCCTCCGCCCGCTCGGGATCCGCGGCGAGGCTGCGCCGCGCCGCCGCCGCCTGGATGCCCATCACCGACACGTGGTGCGCCACCACGTCGTGCAGCTCGCGCGCGATCTCGATCCGATCGAGCGCCACGGCCTGCGCCGCCCCCGTCTGCCGCTCCAGCTCCAGCTCGCGGCCCTGCGCCTCGAGCAGGGCCTGAGTGCGCGCGGCGCGCCAGGAGCGCTCGCCGAAGTAGTACGCGCCGCTGAAGTAGAGCAGGTTCGTGACGATCTGGATCACCGCGAAGGTCGCGTAGGCCGAGAAGATGCCCGAGCGGGAGAAGCCGGGGAAGGCGTCCTCCTCCGACGAGGCGACGATGAGCGAGAGCACCAGCCACACGATCATGCCGACGCCGATCCCGAACCGGCTCCAGAAGGCGAGCACGCGGTGCCGCTCCCAGGCGCCCACGGTGTAGAGCGCGATGAACAGGCAGATGTTGATGATCAGCACCTCGGGCACGCCGAACTCGCCGCAGACGAAGAAGCCGGCCGAGACGAGCAGTGCGACCGGCACCGGGAAGCGGCGGCGCAGCGCGAGCGGCAGGGTGCAGAGCCCGAGGCCGAGCACCCAGACCCACGGCTCCGCGGGCTCCTCGAAGAGCCCGGCGCGGGCGTAGAGCAGCGAGGTGAGCGTCGCCGCGAAGGCGAGCACCACGGCGAGGCCGAGGTCCCCGCGCAGTCCCGAGCCCCCGGGAGCCGGTCTGCTCCACCCGGTGCCCATGATCTCCGCCATGCAGACCAGCGTAGGGCGTGCCGAGCGGCCGCGCCTCCGTCGCGCGGGGGAGCCCCCGGTCCCTCTCTCCGCCCCGGACCTCCTGCGCGACGTGCGCCCGGCCCGGCGGGAATCCGCCGCGCGGGGGAGGTGCGGCCGTCGCGCGGCGGGCAGTCTGGAGGGGATGAAAGGAGCGAGATGATCGACATCGCAGGGGTCTCCCGCAGCTTCGGGGACCGCAGAGTGCTCGACGACGTCGGCTTCCGCGTCGAGGGCGGTCGCATGACCGGCTTCGTGGGGGGCAACGGGGCGGGCAAGACCACGACCATGCGCATCATCCTGGGGGTGCTCGCGGCCGACGCCGGCACGGTGAGCCTCGACGGGCGCCCGCTCACGGCGGCCGACCGCTCCCGCTTCGGCTACATGCCCGAGGAGCGCGGGCTCTATCCCAAGATGAAGGTGCTCGAGCAGCTGGTCTACCTCGGCCGTCTGCACGGCATGAGCGCAGCGGCGGCCAAGACCTCCGCGACCGGTCTCGTGGAGCGGCTCGGCCTCGCCGAGCGCGCGAACGACACCCTCGAGAGCCTCTCGCTCGGCAACCAGCAGCGCGCGCAGATCGCGGCGGCCCTCGTGCACGAGCCGACGGCCCTCGTGCTCGACGAGCCGTTCTCGGGCCTCGATCCCATGGCCGTCGAGGTGGTGCTCGGCGTGCTGCGCGACTACGCGGCGCAGGGCGCGCCCGTGCTCTTCTCCTCGCACCAGCTCGACATCGTCGAGCGCCTCTGCGACGACGTCGTGGTGATCGGCGGCGGCCGGATCCTCGCCTCGGGATCGCGCGAGAGCCTGCGCGCGGACCACGCCGGCAGCGCGTTCGAGATCGAGCTCGCGGGCCCCGCGGGCGACGCGGGCTGGGTGCGCGATCAGCCCGGTGTCGAGGTGACCCACCTCGACGGCGGCTTCGCGCGCTTCGACGCCTCCGAGGAGGCCGCCCAGGCGGTGCTCGCCCGTGCGGTGAGCGCCTCGCAGACCCCCGGATCCGGAACCGCCGTGCGCCGGTTCGGCCCGGTCACCCCCACGCTGGCCCAGATCTTCAAGGAGGTCGTGCGATGAGCACCCGGACTCTCACCGATCCCGTCACCGATCCCCGCGCCCGCACCGGTGCGCAGCCCATGAGCGGGCCGCAGGGAGCCTGGCTCGTCGCCGAGCGCGAGATCACCACCAAACTGCGCAGCAAGGCGTTCGTCATCTCGAGCATCGTGCTGCTGCTGCTCGTGCTCGCCGGGGTGCTGTTCAGCGGATTCCTGGCGCAGACGGGCGGCTTCGGCGGGCCGACGAAGGTCGCCACGGTGGGCCAGACCACGCCCGGACTCGCGAATCTCGGCTTCGAGGTGACCGATGCGCCGGATCGCGCCGCGGCCGAGCAGCTCGTGCTCGACGGCGAGGTCGACGCCGCCGTGCTGCCCGGCGGGGACACCCCGGTCGACCTCACCGTGCTCGCGAAGGACAGCCCGCCGAGCGACGTGATGCAGGCGCTCTCGGCGGTGCCGACCGTCGAGCTGCTCGCGCCCACCACGGACAATCCCGCGCTCGCCTACATCATCGCGGTCGCCTTCGGCGTGCTGTACATGATGAGCGCGATCACCTTCGGCACGACGATCGCCCAGAGCGTCGTCGAGGAGAAGCAGACCCGCATCGTCGAGATCCTGCTGGCCACCGTCTCGGCCCGCACGATGCTCGCGGGCAAGATCCTGGGCAACAGCATCCTCGCCCTCGCGCAGGTGGTGGCGATCGTGGCGATCGCCTCGGTGGGCATGCTCGCCACGGGACAGGACCTGCTGCTCGGCGAGCTCGGCACCTCGCTCATCTGGTTCGGCGTGCTCTTCGCCTTCGGCTTCGTGCTGCTGGCCACGATGTACGCGGCGCTGGCCACCCTGGTGTCGCGGCAGGAGGACGTGGCCTCGGCGGTGAGCCCGGTGATGTGGCTGGTGATGCTGCCCTACTTCGCCATCATCTTCCTCAACGACAACCCGCAGGCGCTCGCGATCATGAGCTACATCCCGTTCTCGGCACCCATCGGCATGCCGATGCGGCTGTATCTCGGCACGGCCGAGTGGTGGGAGCCGTTCCTGTCGCTCGGGGTGCTCGCGATCTCGATCGCGGTGGTGCTCTGGATCGGCGCCCGCATCTACAGCAACTCGATCCTGCGCACGGGATCCCGCGTCAAGCTGGCGGAGGCGATCAAGGGGTAGCGCTCGCGCGCGGGACGGCCGGACCCCCGCTCATCGCGTGCGGCGCCCCGGGCGCCGCCCGCCCGCGCACCCGCCGGGAACGGCGACACCTGTCGGCGGTCGGGAGTAGGCTGACCGGATGAGCAACGACCAGGCCGCTGCGGCGCCGCACCCCCGCATCCGCCCGTGGGCGGCGCTGTGGTCGATGGTGCTCGGCTTCTTCATGATCCTCGTCGACACCACGATCGTGTCGGTCGCGAACCCGTCGATCATGCAGGGGCTCGAGACCACCATGGTGGCGACCCTCTGGGCGACGAGCGCGTACCTGCTCGCCTACGCCGTCCCCCTGCTCATCACGGGCCGGCTGGGGGATCGCTTCGGCCCGCGGC
>NZ_JAIVPF010000082.1:0-56048 GCF_053528595.1 Leucobacter sp.
ACGCGCGAGTTCCACGAGGATCTTCTCGCATCCGCGAACCCGCGCGTGATCACCGTGAGCTCGCCCCTCGCAGTGCGCCCCACTCCCGGCAGCGCGAATTATGCGGCGGTGAAGGCGGCGACGGAAGCGTGGACCCTCGCGCTCGACGCCTCGCTCCGAGCGGGCTCGGAGGAGGGCTGCGCGACCATCCTCGTCACGGATTCCCTCGCCGGACGCGAGGTCTCCTTCGCCCGCCTCGTGGGAGACGTGCTCGCCTCCCCGGCCGCTCGAGTGGCGGGGGCGCGCATCCTGCACGTGTGACGGCGCCGCCCGGCCCCCGCCCTCGCACGGCGACGAGCGATCGCGGCCTCGGCGGGAACCCCTTGCGAGCATTCATCAGATGAACTAGCTTGGGGGTGCTCCGCGGGTGGACGCGCGAGCGGTCGAGAGGAACCCGATGCCCAGCAGCAACATCGCCGTCACGCACACCGATGCCGGCTTCGTCACCGCCGAGGTCGCTCGCGCCGAGCGCATCTCTCCGAGCTTCGTGCGGGTCACGATCGCCGGGGAGGAGCTGGCCGGCTGGCGGCACCTCGGCTTCGACCAGTGGTTCCGCCTCGCGCTGCCGGTGGCGGGCGAGGCCACTCAGTTCGAGCGGCTCGCGAAGCGCTTCGACATGCGGGGATACCTGCGCTACCTCACGCTGCCCAAGGCCACGCGTCCGGCCATCCGCAACTACACCGTGCGCGAGTACCGACCCGAGACTGGGGAACTCGACATCGACTTCGTCGTGCACACCTCGGACGACCCCGCCCACTCCGGCATCGCCGGGCCCTGGGCCGAGTCGCTGCCGGTGGGCGAGCGCGTCGCGCTCATCGACCAGGGCTGCGGCTACCGCCCCGTCGAGGGTGCGAGGCGGGTGGTGCTCGCCGGGGACGAGAGCGCGCTGCCCGCGGTGCTCGGGATCCTGCGCGACCTCCCCCGAGACGCAGTCGGCGACGCGATCATCGAGGTGCCCGACGCGGCCGATCGCCAGCCCGACGCCGCCCCCGACGGCGTGCGCGTCGAGTGGGTGGTGCGCGCGGGCGACATCGGCGAGGCGGCGCTCGCAGCGCTGCGCGCCCTGCCGGAGTGGGACGAGCCCGTGTCGGCGTTCGTCGCAGGCGAGCAGAAGCTCGCGACCGGCGGTCGCAGGCACCTCGTCGCCGATCGCGACGTCGCGAAGTCCGCGATCGACTTCTGCGGCTACTGGCGAGCCGGCTGAGCGCCGCCCGAGCTCGCCGGCGGCTCGCCGCGCGCGAATTACACCGGTGTAATTTATCCACAGCATCGAGCGGGTCCTGTGGGGAAACGCGGGTTCGGGATCGCCGCAGCGTGCCTCAGCACCCGGCCCGGCGGCGGATTCACGCGGATCCCCCGGGCTCCACGGACGAATGACACCGATGTCATTCATCCACAGGTGTGCAGAGCGCCCGTGTGGAAACTGTGGTGGAGGATCGCCGCCCGCTCGGGACGGGCCCGCGGTGCGCGGCGGACTCACGCCGGTTCCGGGCCCTTCTCCCCGGAATTACACCCGTGTAATTTATCCACAGGGGCGACCCCGGGCTGTGCAGAAACGCCCTCCGGGGATCGCGGCGATCGCCCCCGCAGCCCCTTCGAACCGCGATTTCACGGCGATCCCGCGCACACGATCATCGAATTACACCGTTGTCATTCATCCACAGGTCCGTGGTCGGGCTGTGAACTCCATCGCGATGCTCCCCGGGGGGGTCCGCGCCGCCCGGGCGCCTCAGGCGTCTCCACCGCACGCTCAGATGAGCCCCAGCTCCATCGCACGGATCACCGCTCGGGTGCGGTCCGAGACGCCCAGCTTCTCGAAGACGTGCAGCAGGTGCGTCTTCACCGTCGAGTCTCCGATGAAGAGCCGGCCCGCGATCTCGGGATTGCTCAGCCCCTCGGCCACGAGGGCGAGGATCTCCCGCTCGCGCGGGGTCAGCTTCGGCGCGGGACCGGTCCCCGGCCCTTCGGCCCCGGCGTCGTCGCCCGCGCTGCCGGCCCCGCGCGCCGCCTGGGCCAGCGCCGCGGCGACCGACGGCGCGAGCACCATCTGCCCGGCTGCGACGGCCCGGATGCCGGCCGCCAGCTCCTCGGCCGGCGCCGCCTTCACCAGATACCCGCTCGCTCCCGCCTCGATCGCGGTCAGGATCTGGTCGTCGTCCTCGTAGGTGGTGAAGACGAGCACGCGCGGGGTCGCACCGGACCCGGACCCGGTCCCCGCGTCCGCCTGCACGATGCGCCGGGTCGCCTCGACCCCGCCGATGCCGGGCATGCGCAGATCCATGAGCACGACGTGCGGCCTCGCCTGCACCGCGAGCGCGACGGCGTCCTCACCCGATGCGGCCTCGGCGACCACCTCGAAGTCCGGCTCCGTGTCGAGCAGGCCCACGATCCCGGCGCGCACGATGGGGTGATCGTCGGCCACCAGTACTCGGATCACGGCTCCACCGCCCCTGCTCCCGGCCCCGCCGTATCCGGCTCGGCCCCGCCCTCCTCGCCCGCCCGCGAACCCGGCAGCCGCACCTCGAGGCGGGCACCGCCCTCGGGGCCCCTCCCGAAGCTCACCGCGCCACCCACCGTGCGCACCCGCTCGGCCAGCCCGCTCAACCCGAATCCCCCGATGCGCATGCGCTCCGGATCGGGTCCCGCGCCGTCGTCCTCGACGAGCAGCACGGCCCCGCCCTCGGCGGACGCCGTGAGCGTGAGCCGCACCCGAGAGGCGCGCGCGTGCTTGCGGGCGTTCGCCAGCCCTTCCTGCGCCGCGCGCAGCAGCACGACCTGGTGCTCCCGCTCCAGCGACACGACATCGAGCGCGCACTCCACGCGCAGCCCGGCATCCGCGCTCAGGCGGGCCGCGACCCGCTCGATCGCCGCCTCGAGTCCTCCGTCGCCGAGCGGCTGCGTGGTCGCGACGAGCGCCCGCGCCTCGCCGACGGCCTCGCGAGCGGCCGCCCCGACGCGGGCGAGGCGATCCCGCGCCCGCTCCGCGTCACCGCTGTCGAGCGCCCGCTCCGCCTGCTCGCTCAGCATGACGAGCCCCGCGAGCGTCTGCGTGAGCGTGTCGTGCAGCTCGCGCGACAGCCGCTCCCGCTCGCGTCCGGCGCCCGCCTGCTCGGAGAGCGCCGCCACCTCGGCCTGCGAGGCGCGCAGCTGCTCCGCGAGCGCGCGGTACCGCTCACCCTGCGCGAAGATGCGCGTGATCCACGTGCCCATCACCACGGCGAAGGTGAAGGAGAGCACCACGATCGCCGAGGCCTCGCCGAACCCGCTGAGCACGCCGTGGTGGGCGAGCGCCAGGAGGAACCCGCCCCCGACGGCGAGCGCCAGTACGGCGCTCCAGATCACGGCGTCGCGGTAGCGGGCGACGACCGTCCAGATCATCGGGTAGGCGAGCGCCTGCAGCGTGGCATAGCTCGGCACGATCGCCGTGGCCGCGCCGACGATCAGCACGAGCACCCCCAGGTACACGAGGTCGATCGCACGGGCGGGGTCATCGCACACCGCGCGCCGCAGCGCCGCCCGCCCCAGGCAGAGGTACCAGAGCACCAGCAGCACGAGCACCCCGAGCACTCTCGCCAGGCCGAGCGGCGACACCGGCGCATCGACGGCCTGGGCGTCGACCACGACGTCCGTGACGCCGATCACACCCATCACGGCGACGGTCGCGGCGACACCCAGGTCCCACCACAGCAGCGGGCGGCGCCGCGCCGCCGCGCCGCCGATGTGCGGCAGCGGCTGCGCGGCCGATCCCGCACTGCCCGAGGTTGCTGCGTTCATGCTCTCACCCTCTCACGGACCGCTGACACCCGTGGCTGCTCCGGCCCCGCGACGGCCGCACCGCCTCCGGTGCCGGGTCCGGTGCCGCAACGGGACGCGGCGGGAAGAGGGAGAAGGCGGCGCGTTCGCCCGATGCGCGCTGCGGCAGTGGCCGCACCAGCGTCGCGCGGCAAACGCTGACGCGTTCGCCCGATGCGCGCTGCGGCAGTGGCCGCACCAGCGTCGCGCGGCAAACGCTGACGCGTTTGCTCTATGCGCGACGCTGCCATCTGAACGTGAGGCGGCTCGCCACGAGGCCGACCACCAGCCAGACGCCGAGGTTCAGCGCCACGAGTCCCAGATCCCACGCGCCCGACTGCTCGAGCTCCGCGAAGTGCTCGGGCAGGAACACCGAGCGCATGCCCTGGGCCAGCCACTTCAGCGGGAACGCCGAGGCCACGTTCTGCAGCCACTCCGGCAGCATCGTGAACTGGAGATAGACACCCGAGATGAATTGCAGCAGCAGCACGACCGGCAGCACCACGGCGGTCGCGCTGCGCGACGAGCGCGGCACGGCGGCGAGGGCCACGCCCAGCAGCGTCATGGTGGCGATCCCGAGCACGAACAGCCAGGCGAAGCGCAGCCACAGCGCGGGATCGCTCGGCAGCTCCACCCGCAGCACGAGCGCCGCGAAGGCCAGCAGCAGGGCCGTCTGCACGAGCGAGGTGATGAGCACCATGCCCGCCTTGCCGAGGAAGTACGACACGGGAGACATCGGGGTGCCGCCGAGCCGGCGCAGCCAGCCCTCGCTGCGCTCCCGGGCGATGTCGACCGCCAGGTTCTGCACGCCGCCGAGCAGCAGGCCCGCCGCCACCATGCCGGGCAGGTAGTACCCCGCCATGGTGATGCCGCCGGTACCGTCGGGCTGCGCCCCGATCTCGCCCATCGAGTCGAAGGCGACGCCGAAGATGCCGAGCATGAGGATCGGGAACAGGAAGGTGAAGAACACCGTGTCCGGAGTGCGGTAGTACGCGCGCAGCTCGAGCAGCACCGTGCTCCAGCCCGCGCGCATGATGCCGGGGGCGCGGTGCGGGGCGCTGCTGCTGACGCCGGACGCATCGGGCCGAGCGGGCCTCGGGAGCGGGCCGGGCCGGGGATCGGCGACGACGCGCGCCGCGCCGACGGTTGCAGCCGTCGCGGCCGCTCGCGCCTCGGGGGTCTCGGGTGCCGTGCTCATGAGTCCGCTCCGATCAGTTCCAGGTAGATGTCCTCGAGCGAGGGTCGCCGCACCTCGAGCTCGGCGGGCTCGCCGCCCGGCAGCCCGGCCGCCCCCGCGTCCTCGCACAGGCGCGCCACCAGCCGGCCGGGGGACGCCGTGCGCTCCTCGCGCAGCTCCCGCGCGGCGTCGCGCCATCGCACCACGGGCACGCGGGCGTCGGCGCCGCCGAGCTCTCCGGGCGGCGCCTCCGCCACGATCCTGCCGTCCGACAGCACCCCGACGCGGTCGGCGAGGTGCGCCGCCTCGTCCAGATAGTGGGTGGTGAGCAGGATCGCGACGCCCTCCCCGGTCAGCCCCTCGAGCATGTCCCAGAACTGCCGCCTGGCCTCGGGATCGAAGCCGGTGGTCGGCTCGTCGAGGAACAGCAGCTCGGGTCGTCCCACGATGCCGAGCGCCACGTCGAGGCGGCGCTGCTGGCCGCCCGACGGCTTGGTCGCCCGCTGGCCGGCGTGCTCGGTGAGTCCGACCAGTTCGAGCACCTCGTCGGCTCCGCGGGGATTCGGGTAGAGCGAGCCGAAGTGCGCGAGCAGCTCGCGCGCCGTATACGGCCCGAGGTCTCCGGTGCTCTGGGCGACGATGCCGATGCGAGATCGCCACGCGCGGCGCGCGGCCAGCGGATCCTCGCCGAGCACGCTCACCGATCCGGCGCCGGGGCGCCGGATCCCCTCGAGGATCTCGATCGTGGTGCTCTTGCCCGCGCCGTTCGGCCCGAGCAGCGCGTAGGTCTCGCCCGGGGCGATGTCGAGGTCGATGCCGTCGAGGATCGTGCGATCGCCGTACCGTTTGCCGAGGCCGCGCACCCGCACGGCCGCTTCACTCCGATTCATGGTTCCAGCCTGCACCCGCGGCGCGCGGCGCGGCAGCGACCGATCGTGCGATTTCGGCATCCACCGGTCGGTGGATGCCGCGCCGCCGGGCACCGAGATCACTCCCCCCTTCGCGCGTCAGTAGCTGTCGGTAAAACCCCGGTTCTCCAGCAACTACTGGCGCGCGAAGAGAGGGGCCGGGGCCGAACCGGGGCGCGGGCCGCCGGCGCTACGGCGGCGTAGGCTGGGCGGGTGAGCATCGAGACACCGCACGACACCCCCCGCTCCTTCGCCTCGGACAACTACGCCGGCGCGCACCCCGAGGTGCTCGAGGCCGTCGCGGCCGCGAACGCCGGCCACACGCCGGCGTACGGCTCCGACCCCTGGACCGCCCGCTTCGGCGAGCTCGTGAGACGCCTCTTCGGCGAGCAGGCCGAGGCGTTCCCCGTCTTCAACGGCACCGGCGCCAACGTGCTCTCGCTGCAGGCATCGCTGCCCCGCTGGGGGGCGGTGGTGTGCGCGCAGACCGCGCACATCAACGTCGACGAGGGCGGGGCGCCCGAGCGGGTCGCCGCGCTCAAGCTGCTCGCCGTGCCCGCCGAGCACGGCAAGCTCACCCCCGAGCTCGTGGATCGCGAGGCCTGGGGCTGGGGCGATGAGCACCGCGCGCAGCCCCTCGCCGTCTCGATCTCGCAGAGCACCGAGCTGGGCACCTGCTACAGCCCGGCCGAGGTGCGGGCGCTCGCCGATCACGCCCACGAGCGCGGCATGGTGCTGCACATGGACGGCTCGCGCCTGGGCAACGCGGCGGCGCACCTCGGCTGCTCGCTCGCCGCGATCACGAGCGATGCCGGGGTCGACGTGCTCAGCCTGGGCGGCACCAAGAACGGCCTGCTCGGAGCCGAGGCGGTGGTGGTGCTGAACCCGGCCGCCGCGACGGGCCTCCCCTTCCTGCGCAAACTCGACATGCAGCTGGGGTCGAAGATGCGCTTCGTCTCGGCGCAGCTGCTCGCCCTCTACGAGGGGGATCTCTGGCTGCGCTCGGCGAGCCGCTCCAACGCCATGGCCGCGCGAGTGCGCGCCGGGCTCGAGGCGCTCGTCGCCGATGGCGCCGACATCGGGCTGCCCCACCCCACCCAGTCGAACGCGGTCTTCGCCGGGCTGCCGCCCGAGGCCAAGGCCCGGGCGCACGCGCGCTTCCACTTCTACGACTGGCCGGGCGACGACTCGCTCGTGCGCCTCATGTGCGCCTTCGATACGACGCCCGATGATGTCGACGCGCTGCTCGCCGCGATCGCGGGCTGAACGACCACGGCCTCAGGCCGAGGCGAGCCGGTGCTCGAGCTGGTCGAGGATCATGCCGAGCCCCACCTCGAACTCGTCGGCGAAGACGTAGTCCCGATCGGCGGTGAGCTCGCCGACGAGCGCGGCGAGGTGGGGGTACTCCGCGAGCAGGGGCCCCACTCCCTGGGCGAAGTCGCCGGCGTTCCCGGCGACCGCCGGGTCGAACGGCAGCGTCTGCTCGGTGAGCACGAAGCCGTAGACGTAGGCGTCGATCACGGAGAAGGCCTGGGCGGCGAGCAGCAGGGGGAAGCCGCCGCGGCGCAGGCAGCCGATGACCGCGTCGTGGTGCCGCAGCAGCGCCGGCCCCGGGGCGGTGCGCGACTCGATGAGCCCGAGCGCCCAGGGGTGGGCCGCCAGCACCTCTCGCGCCGAGCGCGCGCGGTGCTCCATGCCCGCGCGCCAGGGGTCCTCGTCGAGCGGGGGCCGGACCTGCGCGAACACCCAGTCGGCGAGGCCGTCGAGCAGCGCCTCCTTGCCGGCGACGTGGTGGTAGAGCGACATCGCCTCGACCGAGAGTTCGCGGCCCACGTTCCGCATGCTCACCGCGGTCAGCCCGCCGCCGTCGGCGACGCGCGCCGCGGCCGCGATGATCCGCTCCGGGCTCAGGGGTTCGCGAGTGACCACACCGCCTCCGTTCCGCATCGTTCGTGCAGCGGGATCGCGCGATCCCTTGCGAACTTACGGACGTAAGGGTATCGTACCCCGCACAGGCTTACATGCGTAAGGAGCAATCATGCAGGCAGCGCTCGCCGGGCGATACGGATCACCCGAGTCGGTCCGCATCGCGGAGATCCCCCGTCCCGAGCCCCGGGCGGAAGAGGTGCTGCTGCGCGTCGTCGCCACCCCGGTGACCGCCGGCGACGCGCGTATCCGGGCGGGACGGTTTCCGCGCGGCTTCGGCGCACCCGCCCGGCTGGGCATCGGCGTGCGGGGCCCGCGCCGCCCGGTGCTGGGCGTCGTCTGCTCGGGTGTCGTCGAGCGGATCGGGCGGCGCGTCGAGGGCCTCTCCCTCGGCGACGCGGTCGCCGGCATGACCGGCGCGCGCATGGGCGCGCACGCCGAGTACGCCGCGATCGCGGCGACCCGGCTCGTGCCGAAGCCGGCCGCGCTCTCGCACGCGGCTGCGGCCGGCGCGCTCTTCGGCGGCACCACCGCACTCCACTTCCTGCGGGATCGCGCCGCCGTGCAGCCCGGACAGCGGGTGCTCGTCAACGGCGCATCCGGCTCGGTGGGCAGCGCGGCCGTGCAGCTGGCCCGCTTCCTGGGCGCCGAGGTCACCGCCGTCACGAGCGGCCGCAACCGCGAGCTCGTGTCGAGGCTCGGCGCCGCGCGCGTCATCGACTACACGAGCCAGCCGATCGCGGAGCTGCGCGGCGACTACGACGTGGTCTTCGACGCCGTCGGCAACGTCACCCGCGCCGACGGGCCGCGGCTGCTCGCCCCGGGCGGCGCGCTCGTGCTCGCGGTGGCCGGACTCGGCGACACGTTGCGCGCGCGGGGACGCGTCCACGCGGGCGCGGCCCCCGAGCGCCCCGCCGACTTCACCCTGCTGCTCGACCTCGCGGCCCAGGGCCGGTTCGACCCGCTCGTGCGCACCCTCGACGGGCTGGAGGCGATCCCCGAGGCCCATCGCATCGCGGACAGCGGCCGCAAGGTCGGCAATCTCGTCGTACTGCTCGAGGGCTGAACGCGCCGAGGAACGGATGGCGTGCGGGGGTCGGCTCCGCTCAGCCGGCGGGCGGGGGTCTCGGAATGGATCCTGCGACTCGCAAGCTCGCGCAGGATGACGGCGGAGCAAGCTCGCGCAGGATGACGGCGGAGCAAGCTCGCGCAGGATGACGGCGGAGCAAACGGGCGCAGGATGATGGGAAGGGCTCAACCGGCGGGGAGGGCGAGGTGGCGCAGCTCCTGCTCGATCATGGCGGCGGCGGGCTTCCGCCGCTCCGGGCGGTCCGGGTGGCGGGCCAGCGCGATCGCCGCGGGGTCTCTGGAGCCACCGGCAGCGAGGTGCGCCCGCAGCGCGTCGAGCCGGGACCGCCGGTGCTCGAGCGCCGAGCGCGCGTGCGCCACGACGTCGGCGATCGTCGGCCCGTGACCGGGCATGCCCCGGCACCCCTCCGGGAAGCCCGGCACGGTGAGCGACCCGAGCCTCGCGAGCGACGCGAGGTAGGCGTCCAGCGCGCCGTCGAGGCTCGAGAGCGCGCTCGTCCGTCGCCCGCCGAGCAGCGTGTCGCCGGTGAAGAGGATCGGCCCGCGCGCCGCCTCGTCGTAGGCGAAGCAGACGGAGTCCGCGGTGTGGCCGGGGGTGCGCAGCACGCGCAGCGCGATCCCGCCGGCCGCGATCCGCTGCCCGTCGCGCACCGGATCGACGACGCGGGCGAAGCGCGCCGAGGCGGCGTGGACCGGGATGCGCTCCGAGAGCCGCCCGAGCGCCGCGCTGTGGTCGGCGTGCCGGTGCGTGAGCAGCACGGCCGCGATCGGCCCGTGACCGCCGATCGCGGCGAGGTGCCGCGGATCGGCGGGCCCGGGATCGACGACCACCGCACCGCGCGGGCCCGGGATGATCCAGGTGTTCGTCCCGTCGATCGTCATCGGGCCCGGGTTCGGAGCGCGGACGAGGATCGGCTCGGGCGCGGATCCCACTACGCCCGGGCGCCGGCGAGGTCGAGGGCGATGTCGACGATCATGTCCTCCTGCCCGCCGATGAGCCTGCGGCGGCCGACCTCGACGAGGATGTCGCGGGCGTCGAGCCCGTAGGTCTCCGCGGCCCGCTCGGCGTGCCGCAGGAAGCTCGAGTAGGCGCCCGCGAAGCCCACCGAGAGGGTCTCGCGGTCGACCTGCACCGGGCGATCCTGCAGCGGCCGCACGAGGTCGTCGGCGGCGTCCTGCAGCGCGAAGAGGTCGGCGTCGACGTCCCACCCCTGCAGCTGCGCGACGGCCACGAACGGCTCGATCGGGGTGTTCCCGGCGCCGGCGCCGTGCCCCGCGAGCGAGGCGTCGACCCGGTAGGCCCCCTCCTCGACGGCGACGATCGAGTTCGCCACCGCGAGCGACAGGTTCTGGTGCGCGTGGATGCCGATCTCGGTACCCGCGTCGAGCACGTCGCGGTAGGCGCGGATGCGTTCCCGCACGCCGTCCATCGTGAGCCGGCCGGCCGAATCGGTCACGTACACGCAGTGGGCGCCGTACGACTCCATGAGCTTCGCCTGCTGCGCCAACGACGCCGGGTCGTTCAGGTGCGCCATCATGAGGAAGCCGGAGACGTCCATGCCGAGCTCGCGGGCGGCGGCGATCTGCTGCGCCGAGACGTCGGCCTCGGTGCTGTGCGTCGCGACGCGCACCGAGCGCACGCCGAGATCGTAGGCCCGCTTCAGCGAGTCGATCGTGCCGATGCCGGGCAGCAGCAGGGTCGTGAGGCGGGCGCGCTCGACGACGCTCGCCGCGGCCTCGATCCACTCCCAGTCGGTGTGGGAGCCGGGGCCGTAGGTGAGCGAGGATCCGGCGAGCCCGTCGCCGTGCGTCACCTCGATCGCATCGACCCCGGCCGCGTCGAGGGCGCGGGCGATCTCGGCGACCTTCGCGGGGGTGATCCGGTGCCGGATCGCGTGCATGCCGTCGCGCAGGGTGACGTCCTGCAGAAAGACCCGGTGGCTCATGCGGCCGCCTCCTTCTTCTCGTGAGCGCTCTGCACGAGGCGCTCCGCCGCGCGAACGGCGGCGCTGGTCATGATGTCGAGGTTGCCGGCGTAGCCCGGCAGGTACATGGCGGCGCCCTCCACCTCGAGGAACACGGTGACGTGCGTGTAGCCCGCAGCCTGGCGGCGCTCGGCCGGCACGAGGTCGTCGACCTCGGCGTCGACGTCGCGGAACTGCAGCTGCTGCTTCAGCCGGTAGCCGGGCACGTAGCGGCGCACCTCCTCGACGCGGCGCTCGACGGCCTCCGCGATCGCGGCGCGCCCGGCGTCGTCCTGCCGGCTCACGAGCAGCTGCACGGTGTCGCGCATGATCATGGGCGGCTCGGCCGGATTCAGCACGATGATGGCCTTGCCGCGCGCGGCGCCGCCCACCCGCTCGAGCCCCTCGGCGGTGGTCTCGGTGAACTCGTCGATGTTGGCGCGCGTGCCGGGGCCGGCCGACTTCGAGGCGATCGAGGCGACGATCTCGGCGTAGTGCACGGGCACGACGTCGTTCGCGGCCGCGACGATCGGGATCGTGGCCTGGCCGCCGCAGGTGACCATGTTGATGTTGTCCGCCGCGAGGTGCTCGTCGAGGTTGACGGCGGGCACGACGTACGGGCCGATCGCGGCCGGCGTGAGGTCGACGAGCCGCTTGCCGTAGGGGGCGAGCTTCTCGGCGTTGCGGCGGTGGGCGCCGGCGCTCGTCGCGTCGAATACCACCCCGATCTCGTCGAACTGCGGGCTCGCGATGAGGCCCTCGACCCCGTCGGAGGTGGTCTCGAAGCCGAGCCGGGCGGCGCGGGCGAGGCCGTCGGAGTCGGGGTCGATGCCGACCATGACCCCCATCTCGAGCACCTCCGAGAGCCGGAGCACCTTGAACATGAGGTCGGAGCCGATGTTGCCCGAGCCGATGATGGCGATTGTCGTCTTGGCTGTCACGCCTGCTCCTTCAGGGGGATCTCTTCGAGGATGGCCGGTTGGTCGAGCACCCATTGGGGTTCCGTGACGAGCAGCGAGTAGCCGCCCGAGATCGTCTCGACGTCGATCACGTACCGGAAGCCCGCGTCCTCGGCCCAGCCGATCGCGTCGAGGTCGAGCTCCGGCACCGGGAGCACCACGCGGCGGCACCGGGGGTCGGCCCGCAGCAGCGCCGCCGTGTACTCGGCGACCGCGTCGGGTCTCGGAGCGCCGGTGTAGCCGAGCTCGAGGTCGTGGGTGCCGGACGGATACGCCTCGCGCAGCTCGCCGCTGCGGGCGCGTCGATGCCCGAGGCCCGAGCGCGCCCCGTCGACACCGGGCACCTCCTCGATGCCGACGAAGCCGCCTTCGAGCGGTCGTCTCGAGATGGTCGCGCTCATAGATCGTCACCTCCTGCTGCCGTGGCGAAACCGCGCACGCCGATGCCTCCGTCGGCGTTCACGATCGCGCCCGTGATCACCCCGGCGTTCCTGCGCGACGCGAGGAGCACATAGGGGCCGGTCGAATCCGCCGGGTCGACGCTGGCGTCGTGCAGCGGCAGCCACTGGTTCCCGGCGGTGCTCTCGCCGCGCGCCTCGCGCTTGGCGAAGCCGCCCTCGATCGAGCGGTCCTGCAGGCCCGCCGCCTCCGGGCCGCGCAGATCGGTGCGCAGGCCGCCGATCGCGACGCCGTTGACGCGCACCTTCGGCGCGAGCTCGTAGGCGAGCTGGGTCACGAGGCCGCGCGCGGCGTACTTGGCCGCGGTGTAGACGGGGCCGCCGCCGGCGGGGTAGAAGGAGGCGTTCGAGAGCGTCATGACGATGCAGCCGCGGGTCTGCACGAGTTCGGGCCAGGCGACCGAGCAGGCGAGCAGGTAGCCCTTGACGTTGATGTCGAAGAGCTCGTCGTAGATCGCCTCGATCTCCTCGGGCGTGGTCTTCGCGAGCGCGCGGTTGAAGTCCCAGATGCCGGCGTTCGGCACGAGCACGTCGAGCCGGCCGAAGCGCTCCACGGTCGCGGCGACCGCACCGCGCAGATCGTCGGCCGAGCGCACGTCGCCGGCGAGCGGCAGCACCCGATCCGCGTGCGCCCCCGCCGCCTCGACCGTGCCCTGCAGCCGGTCGAGCGATCGGCCGAGCACCGCGACGCCGGCCGCGCCCTCCTCCAGGAAGCGCAGTGCGACGGCCTGACCGATGCCGGATCCGCCACCCGTGATGAGGACGACGTCGCCATCGAGCCAGCCCGCCATTACTCGCCCCCGATGAAGTCGGAGACGAGCCGCTCGAACTCGGCCTTGCGCTCCACCTGCACCCAGTGGCCGCAGTCGCCGAAGACGTGCAGCTGCACGCGGCGGATGTGCTTCAGCATGAGCGATGCGCCGTCGAGCGTGATCGTGCGGTCGTCGCGCCCCCAGAGCAGCAGGGTGTCGGCGGTGATGCGGCCGAGATCCTTCCACAGCGGGTCCATGCCGCCCCGCGCCGCGAAGGCCGCGTTGTAGCGGTGGTAGAACTCGATGTGGCTCGGGTCGAGCGAGGCCTCGTAGCGCGCCTGCACCTCGGCGTCGTCGAACTGCCTCGGGTTCGCGACCATGACGCGGATGAAGTTCTTCATCTTCTTCACCGTCGGGCCCTCGCCGTTGTAGTAGCGGAACATCTCCTTCTGCCCCTCGGTGGGGAGGGGCGTGGAGACGGGCAGCCAGCCGCCGCCCGGCGCCATGAGCACGAGCTTCTGCACGCGCTCAGGCTGGGCGATCGCGAGGCCCAGGGCCGCGGCACCGCCGAGCGAGTTGCCGAGCAGGAAGTAGTCGTCGACCTGCAGCGCGTCGAGCGTCTGCGTGAGCGCGTCGACCGTGATCTCGGTGATCGAGCGCTCGGCGAGATCCTGCTCGGTGGGGCGGTAGCTGCCGCCGAAGCCGGGCTGATCGGGGAGGATCAGCCGGAAGCCCGCGAACGCCGGCAGGTTGGCGCGGTAGTTCGCGAGTGCGCTCGCGCCCGGCCCGCCGCCGTGGAGCAGCACGAGGGGCCGCCCCTCCCCCGCCTCGGTGACGCGGATCGGGCCCAGGGTGGTCTCGACGGTGCGGCTGGTGAGTTCGATTGCCATGATGGCCCTTTCTAGAAGAAGGTGCTGATGTTCTTCATGAGCAGCACGTTCTGCTCGAACAGCAGGGTGCGCTTCACGACCTCGAAGCCGTGCGGCCCCGAGCGCCGGATCACGTCGTTGCGGCCGCCGGCGTAGATGTCGACCTCGGTCTGCAGGCGGTTGCGGTAGACGATGAAGGCGCTGCGCACCTGCAGCAGTCCGTCCTCGCGCTCGCGCGCGGAGATGTTCGAGACGAGGTGCCGCGTGCGGCTGGGCGGGTCCTCGGCCCAGGCCATGCCGGAGTCGAAGCGCCGGATGCGCCACGCCAGGGAGTCCTTGGTCTCGTCGTAGAACGCGGCCTCGCCGGGCGCCGAGATCGACAGCGCCTGCTGCCGGCGCAGCCGGTTGCTGCGCGTGGGCGCCCAGTAGTGCAGCTCGTCGGCGAGCATCTCCAGCCAGTCGGCGAAGCGCCCGTCGTCGAGGAACTCGGCCTCGAGGAAGTAGAACTGGTTG
Source organism: Leucobacter sp. (assembly GCF_053528595.1). NCBI lineage: Bacteria > Bacillati > Actinomycetota > Actinomycetes > Micrococcales > Microbacteriaceae > Leucobacter > Leucobacter sp. Next base: position 14,447 of record NZ_JAIVPF010000082.1, read on the forward strand.
AGCTCGAAGTGCGTCTGCGCGTCCGCGAGACGCATCCCGTCGATCTCGTCCTCGAGGATGCTCGTCGACGCCGAGGTGGCGCCGTTCAAGGTGTACGGGTTCAGGAAGTCCTCTGCCATGATCTCTTCTCTCGTATCGTGGAGGGTGCGGGCCCCGTCAGCGCCTCGCCTTGAGCAGCGAGCGGAGCGGGACGCCCGGGTCCGCGAGCTCGGCGGCGGCCACGGGGATGCGCTGGTCGATGATGCGGCGCGCGGCGCGCACCAGCTGGGTGTCGTCGATGGCCGCGGCGCCCTGGAGCAGCCCGTCCTCGACGAGGAAGACGGCCGGGTGCGCCCCGCCCTCGCGCACGACCAGATCGCCGTCACCCGTGAGCCGGCCCGTGGCCTCGAGGTGGCAGCCGTGGCGATCGGACCAGAACCAGGACGCGCCGCTCTCGGGGATCTCGAGCCCGAGCATGCCGTAGGCGGCGTGCCGGCCGCTCAGCTGGGCGGCCTCCCAGTGCTCCTCGCGGCGGTGCAGTTCGCCGTCTTCGCCGCGCGTGCGCGCGACGTCGCCCGCGGCGAAGACGCGCTCGGCACTGGTGCGGTGATCGGCGCCGACGATGATGCCGTTGTCGACCTCGAGCCCGGCCTCGCGGGCGAGGGCGTCGTTGGGCACGAGACCGACGCCCACGACGACGCGGTCGACGGGGATCGCGGGGCCGCCGTCGATGCGTACCTCGAGCGCGCCGTCGACCTCGGCGAACGAGCTCGTGAGGCCCGTCACGACGCGCACGCCGCGGGGTTCGTGCATCTCGTGGAGGCGGCGCGCGAGGAGCTCCCCCACCGCCGGCACGAGCGGGGTCTCGACCGGGTCGATGAGGGTGACCTCGGCGCCCGCCTCGCGCAGCGCCGAGGCGAGCTCGGCGCCGATGAGGCCGGCGCCGACCACCGCGACGCGGGTGCCGGCCCGCACGGAGTCGCGCAGCGCGATCGCGTCGGAGAAGGTGCGCAGCACGCTGACTCCGGGGAGGTCGGCTCCCGGGATGGGCAGCCTCCGGGCGCTGCCGCCGGTGGCGATGAGCACCGTGTCGGCGGCGAGCGCAGTGCCGTCGGCGAGGAGGACCTCGCCGGTCTGCGCGTTCAGCGACGCGACCGGCGAGCCGAAGCGGGTCTCGACGCCGTTCCCCGCGAGATCCGCGGCGCTCGCGAAGGCCAGGCGCTCCAGTGAGAAGTCCTCCTCGAAGAGGCTCTTGCTGAGCGGCGGCCGGTCGTAGCTGGCGGGTTCGGCGTCGACGATCGTGATGGGTCCCGCGTGCCCGAGGGCCCGCAGCTGCACGGCCGCGGTGAAGCCCGCGAGCCCCGCGCCGATGATGACGACTGCTCCTGCGTCGCGTGCCATGTCAATCAGCCAGCCTTTCGGGGTTCGGGATGACGCGGATCTCGTCGCCGTCGACGACGACCTCGTGGGTGTAGGCGTCGACGGTGGCGGGCATGGACTGCACCTTGCCGTCGCCGAGGCAGAACTTCGCCGCGTGCAGCGGGCACTCGACGCAGCCGTCCTCGACCCAGCCGTCGGCGAGGGAGGCCGTCTCGTGGGTGCAGGTGTCGTCGAGGGCGAAGTACTCCTCGCCGTCGTTGAACACGGCGACGCTGTCGACCGTGCCGAGCACCGACGCGTCGATCTGGATGCCCTCGCCGTCCTCGATGTCGCCCACCCGGGCGACGACGATCCCGTCGCTCACTGCCCGTCCTCCCGCTCGTGCCAGGCCGGGGTGTTCATGAGCTCCGCCCAGCGGCTGTAGAACTTGCGCCCGGCGGAGTCGCTGTAGAGCTCGCTCGTCTCGCCGGGGTAGACCCCGTCGTGGCGCTCGCTGCGGAGTCCCATCTGGTAGTTGAGCGGCACCGTGTTGGTGCGCCAGCCGTGCGAGATCGACTGCACCTCGCTCCAGTTCTCCCCGTCGTCCTGCTCGAAGATGCCGGAGGGGCCGAAGGTGCGCAGGTTGTAGAGGCGCTGCGCCTCGCGCACGTCCTCGGGCATGCCCTTGTCGAGCACGGTCCACGACCAGATCTCCATCTCGTCGACGCCCTTCGGGTGCCAGACGCGGATGCTGCCGTTGACCGGCAGGTACGAGAAGTTGGGGAAGACGGTGGCGTGCCCGGTGGTCATGGGTCCCTCGACCGCGGCCTTGCCGAGCCGCTCGCGCAGCTCGTCGTAGTCGTAGTACTCGTGCACGGGCTGCGCGTCGAAGCGGCTCTTGGGATGCGTCGGGAAGCCGGTGCCGTTGCCGTGCTCGTCGGAGTACTGGCGGCCCGGCGTGTTCGCGATGCTCTCCTTCGGCCCCTTGCCCGTGGGCGAGAGCACCATGAGCGCCGACGCGTGCGACATGTTCACGTGGTACCAGTCGGTGCCGAACTGCTCGGCCGCCAGCTTCCAGTTGCCCTTCAGCACCCACTTCGTGATGCCGCCGACCACGGTGGTGCCCTCGGGATCGCGCCCCAGGAACGCCTCCATGTAGTACCTCATGTCGCCGAGCTGATCGTCGAGGCTCGGCGCCTCGGGGTTCCAGGTGGCGAAGATGAGCCCCAGCACGGTGTCGAGCTGGGCGACCTCGACGAGGCCCCACTGCTCGCGGTCCCAGATGTCCTCCGGGTACCCCTGCTCGTTCGGCACGCTGATGAGCTTGCCCTCGAGGTCGAACGACCAGCCGTGGTAGGTGCAGGTGAAGGCGCGGGTCGTGCCGTAGTCGGCGCGCAGCACGCGCGCCCCACGGTGCCGGCAGGAGTTGAGGAAGGCCCGGATCCGCCCCTTCTTGTCCTTGGTCACGATGACGGGATCCTCGCCCATGTACGTGGTGAAGAAGTCGCCGGCCTTCTTCAGCTGCTCCACGTGGCCGAGGAACAGCCAGCTCGTCGCGAAGACGCGGGCGAGCTCCTGCTCGTAGAGCTTGCGGTCGGTGAAGATCGCGCGATCCACGAGCCCGCTCCTGGCGTCGACCAGACCGGAGACGTCGACGTTGCGGGAGAGCTCCGCCGGGCGGCAGATGTCGCCGCACTCGAAGCCGGGGTGGCGTTCGCCCACCTCGGTGCTCGGAAGCTGCGTGATTGCCATCGTTTCGTCCTTTCCCTTGCTACGCCTGGGCGGGAGATGCTGCGGTCGAGGTGAGCGACGCGGCCGGCAGGCCCTCCGCGTGCACCGTCCAGTGCGCGCCCGGGGTGAAGTCGACCGCGGCCGCGACGGCGCCCGCGAGTACGCGATCGCCCGCCCGGAAGCGGTCGCCCTGCGCACCGAGCGCGCCGGCGAGCCAGTGCAGCGAGACGAGCGGGTCGCCCAGCACCGCGGACCCCGGCCCGGAGCAGACCTCCTCGTCGTCGCGCAGGAGCGTGATCACGGAGTCGGGCAGCTCCGCGAGGAGCGCCGGCGTCGCGGGCACGAACTCGCCCCACACGACCCGGGCCATCGACGCGTTGTCGGCCACGGTGTCGAGGAGCGTGATCCGCCAGTCCGCGATGCGCGAGTCGATGATCTCCATCGCCACGGCCATGCCGCGCACGGCCGCCACCAGTTCGTCGTAGCTCGGGGAGGCCGGCAGGTCGCTGCCGATCTCGAACGCGAACTCCGCCTCGATCCGCGGCTGGATCAGGTGCGCGGGATCGAACTCGCCGCCGCCCGCGACCTCCATCGCGTCGGTGATCGCCCCGTAGTCGGGCGAGTCGACGCCGAGCTGCTGCTGGATCGCGAGCGAGGTCAGCCCGATCTTGCGACCGACCAGGCGCTCGCCCCGCGAGAGCCGCCGCCCGAGGTTGACGCGCTGGATCCCGTAGGCGCCCTCCAGCGTCAGGCCCGGGTACCGGCCGGTCAGCGGGTCGATGCCGAGCCGGGAGGACTCCGCCAGGCGGAGCGCCGCGGCCGCGGCCTCGATGTCGACCGTCTCCGACGTGACTGCAGTATTCATACCGGATATGGTGCGCCAGGAGCGGGGCCTCCGGGAGCCGTCGTGCCGAACCTTGGAACGGGGGCTCCTGTCAAGTCGGAGAGCCGGAAGAATGAGAGCGGCCGCTCGGGCCGCGGATGCGCCCGAGCCTGAACCGGAACCCGTGAGGAGTGCCATGCGCGCAGCCGTCGCCATCGACCAGAACCCCGACGCTCCGCTCGACTGCGTCGAGCTGAGGGAGTGGCCTACGCCGGAATCCCGGCCGGGCTGGGTCCGCGTCGAGCTGCGCGCCGCCTCGCTCAACCCGCACGATCTGTGGACGCTCCGCGGCATCGGGCACCCGGAGGAGCGCATCCCGATCGTGCTCGGCTGCGACGGGGCCGGGGTCACGGAGGACGGTCGCGAGGTCGTGATCCACCCGGTACTCGGCGACGCGAACCGCGGCGGCGGCGATCTGACGCTGGATCCGCAGCGCGCGCTCATGTCGGAGACGCTCGACGGCACGCTCGCCGAGTACGTGCTCGTGCCCGAGCAGATGCTCGTCGACAAGCCGGCGTCGCTGAGCTTCGCCGAGGCCGCCTGCCTCGGCGTGGCCTGGGGCACCGCCTACCGCATGCTGTTCACCCGCGCGGGTGTGCGGGCCGGATCGCGCGTGCTCGTGCAGGGCGGCAACGGCGGGGTGGCGAGCGCCGCGATCGCGCTCGCCTCGGCGGCCGGGGCGCGGGTCTACGCGACGGCGCGCACGGAGGAGAAGCGCGCCTTCGCGCTCGCGTGCGGCGCGGCGGAGGTCTTCGAGTCGGGCGCCCGGCTGCCGGAACGCGTCGACGCCGTCGTCGAGACCATCGGGCAGGCCACCTGGTCGCACTCGCTGAAGTCGCTGCGCCCCGGCGGAACCGTCGTGATCGCGGGCGCGACGAGCGGCGCGATGCCGCCCGCCGACCTCGCGCGGATCTTCTACCAGCAGCTGAGCGTCGTCGGCTCGACCGGCTGCACCCTCGCCGAGTTCGAGGCGCTGCTGCGCACCGTCGACGCGACCGGGGTGCGCCCCAGCATCGAGACGATCGGCTTCGACGAGATCCCCGACGGCTTCGCGCGCATGCTCGCGGGCGACGTCGCCGGCAAGATCGTCGTGGAGTTCTAGAAGGTCGTCACGGCACCGCGCATCGACTGCTGCGGAGTGGTCGTGACCACGAACACCAGCGCCGCCGAGGTGATCGACTGGAACAGGTGGGGCCCTTCACCGGGGAACCGCACGAAGTCTCCCTCATTCGCCTCGACCGTGCGACCCTCCGGCCCGAGTTCCACGCGCCCCTCGAGCACGTAGCAGTGCCGCAGCATGCCCTGGGTGCCCGAGCGCGAGCGCGCGGCGCCCCGGCCGGCCTCGAGGCGGATCACGGCGTTGTAGACGTAGCCGGAGCCGTAGACCTGATCGAGGTTGCGCACGGCGAGCGCGCCCTGCTCCTGCCAGTGCACGAGCTCTCCGGATTGGAAGAGCACCTCGTTGCCCATCTCCGAGATCAGCGCGCGGGTGCTCACCCCCAGCGCCTCGGCCAGCACCTCGAGCGTTTCCACCGTCGGGTTGGCGCGGCCGGCTTCGATGTCGACGATGGTCTGCTTCGATAGACCGGCCCGTTTGGCGAGCACACTCTGCGAGAAGCCTCGATCGTCCCGGAATCTTCGAGAATTCTTGGCGATGACGGTGGCCAGCACCATGTCGTCCTCCGCTCGTGGGGTGGTGTGGAGTAACAGGATAATCGACCGTCTCGACTTGGTGAACGTCGACGGATGAGTTGAACTGGAAACACTGCCGCAACACAACCAGGAAACACCCCGCAAGGCTCAATGGCGAGATTCGATTACGGAGTATCACGTGGAAATCATGGAACGCAGGACCGCCCCTTCCGTCTCCGCTGCGAAGCACGAGACGCCGGGCAAGGACCATCGCACCTCGGTCGACAAGTCCGTCGCGGTGCTCAAGGCCTTCGGCGACGAGGCCAACATCGGCGTGGGGGTGAGCGAGCTCAGCCGTCGCGCAGGTCTCAGCAAGTCGACCACCTTCCGGCTGCTGGCGATGCTGGAGCGCAACGGCATGGTCGAGCGCATCGGCACCGCCTACCGCTTCGGCCGCACGATCCAGATGCTCGGCGCCCAGAGCGGCGACTCGCGCAAGCACGATCAGGTACGGGATCTCCTGACCCCGTTCCTCGCGGATCTCTTCGTGGCCACGCACCTGACCGTGCAGCTGGCGGTCATCGAGGGCCGCCACGTCGTCTACCTCAACAAGCTCGAGGGTCATCAACGGCTCCGCAGCCCGAGCCGGATCGGCGGCCACATGCCGGCCTACTGCACCGCGGTGGGCAAGGTGTTCATGGCCCTGGATCCCGCCGCAGCGGAACAGGCCTTCGCCGCCGAACGACATCCCTGGACCGCCAACACGATCGTGGAGGAGCACGCCCTCCGGATCGAACTCGCACGTGTGCGCAAAGAGGGCATCGCCCACGATCGGGGCGAGTCGCTCGAGACGCTGAGCTGCGTCGCCGCCCCGGTGCTCAGCCGGCGCGGCACCCCCGTGGCGGCGCTCTCGATCTCGGGTCCGTCCGACACCTTCCGGGCGCACGAGCACGAGCACACCCTGCGCCAGGTCGCCTTCGCCGCTTCGCGCACGCTGTCGCGCATCGAGGAGCGCGCCGCCTAGAGCATGTCGACGGATCCGGCCCGGACCCCGATCCGCAGCCGGTCTCCCGAGACGCCGAGAAGGCGCCGCCCCGCTGCGGGGCGGCGCCTTCTCGATGCGGTTCGACCGGCCCGGATCACTCCGAGAACTGCGCGACGAGGGGATCCTCGAAGAAGTCCCGCTCGACGACGAGGCCGCCGGCGACCTCGGGATCGATCGCGAGCACCACGCTCTGCGTGGACGCCGAGCGCTCGGGATCGCCGAAGCTCTGCGTCGCGAAGATGCCCGTGGTGACCTCGGGCAGGCCGCGCAGCGCGTCGATGACCCCCTGGCGGGTGAGATCGCCCGCCTCGCAGGCGGCGTCGAGCGCCTCGCCGAAGACGTTCGCGGTGGCGTAGCCGTAGTTCACGAAGATGGTGGGGTCGCCGTCGGGGAACGCCGCATCGTACGCCTCGGAGATGGTCTGCGCCTCGACGGATCCCTCGGCCCCGTAGGGGAGGTAGGAGAGCACGACCCGCACCCGTTCGGCGAGCGCCTCGCCCGCCGCGGTCTCGAGTAGAGCCGGGCCGAACGACGGCCCCTGGGTGATCACCGGCACGGTCAGGCCGAGCGCGGAGGTGCCGGCGACGATGCCGGCGAGCTGCGGCGGCGTGCCGGAGACGATGATGGCGTCGACATCGGCGTCGACGAGCTGCTGCACCTGGGCGCTGTAGTCGGTGGCCGTCGGCTCGACCATGATGTCGACGACCTCGAGACCCTCCTGCTCGGCGTAGAACTCCGATCCCTTCAGCGCGTTCTCGCCGAAGTCGCCCGGCAGGTGCACGTGCCCGATGACACCGCCCTCGGCGATCGTGCCCTCCTCGGCGAGCACGCTCAGGCCGTTGATGATGTCGTAGGGGTAGATCGTGCCGGTGATGGGGATCGCCTCCTGGCCGAGGAAGTCGCTCGACCACGAGGCGACGAAGCTCGGGATGGCCTTCGCGTCGATCTCGTCCTTGAGCGCGTTCACCTGCGGAGAGCCGAGCAGCTGCGTGAAGCCGAGCACATCGGGCTCGAGCTCGCTGAACTGCGACACGGCGGTCTGCACGTCGTTGCCGTGGTCGCGCACCTCGACCTCGACCTGGAAACCGCAGATGCCGCCGTCGGCGTTGCGCTGGTCGAAGTAGAGCTGGTTCCCCTGCGCGAGGGTGCTGCCGAGCGCGGCGTACGGGCCGCTCTGGTCGGTCAGCGCGGCCACGGTGAGCGTGTCGCCGCTGACGCCGAAATCGGTCTGCACGTCGCTCGCCGGCGCGCCGCCGTTCGACCCCTCGGCGCTCTTCGCCGAGCAGCCGGCGAGGAGCGCGGTGGTGGCGAGCAGGCCGAGCCCCGCCGCCGCGGTCTTCTTCATTGCATTCACTGGTGTGCTTCCTTTCGTTGGGGGGAGGAGAGATCGGGGCGCGCTCAGGCGGAGCGAACGGTCCGGAGCCGCGACCAGAGGCGCTGGCCGAGCCGCGCGAGGCCGCCGGGCTCGAGGATGATGAGCACGACGACGAGGGCTCCGAAGACGATCGACGAGACCGTCGCCGCGTCATAGCCGCCGGAACCGCCCGCGGCGAGCAGTCCGGATCCGGCCGCATAGCTGGCGAGCAGCAGCGGCATCGCCGTGACGATGACCGCGCCCAGCACCGCGCCGCCGACCGATCCGAGCCCGCCGATGAGCACCATGGCGAGGAAGTTGATCGACAGCATCAGTCCGAAGTTCTGCGGGGTGACGTAGCCGTACGCCAGCCCGGTCAGCACCCCGGCGCCGCCCGCGAAGGCGGATGAGATGACGAACGCGGAGGCCCGGTAGTGCTGCACGTTGATGCCGAGCGCCGAGGCCGCCGCCGGGTTGTCCCGCACCATCGTGAACGCGCGTCCCGGCCTGCGGCGGATGATCCCGTTGGCGAGGAGGATCGCGACGCAGAGCGAGAACAGCGCGAGATACCACATGCGCTCCTGTCCCCCGAAGGGCACCCCGAGCACGGAGAAGGCCGGGTCTGATCCCGTCAGCTGGAACCCGAGCACCTCGAACGGGGCGACGCTGCGCCCGTTGACGCCGCCCGTGATGGCGGTGAGGTTCTTCAGCAGGTGCTGGCCGATGAACACGAGGCCGAGCGATGCGACGCCGAGATAGAGCCCCCGTACTCGAGCCGCGACCGGGCTGAAGAGCAGGCCGGCGAAGGCGGCCAGAGCGATCCCTCCCAGTGCGGCGAGCGCGGGCGGCCATCCCGCGCCGTCCTCCGGAGCGGCCAGAAAGGCGTATCCGTAGGCCCCGACCGCCGCGAAGAACGCGTGGGCGAGCGAGAGCTGCCCCGCGGTGCCGACGAGCAGCGTGAGCCCGATCGCCCCGACGGCCGCTGCCATCGACCACGAGCCGATCTTCAGCATCTGGGCGTCGAGGTAGAGCGGCAGCGCGGCGAGTACCAGGAGTGCCGACGCGACGAGCGCCGGTCGCAGGAGCCTCCGACGATCGAGGCGGGGTCGCGCAGGCGTGCGGATATCAGACACGGACGAGCTCCTTCGTTCCGAAGATGCCGCTCGGACGCACGAGCAGGAAGACGATCATGAGGATGTAGGGCGAGATGTCGCCGATGCCCTCGCCGAGGAAGTGGAGCGAGGAGGCGTAGCTCGTGACGACGGTCTGGGTGACGCCGACGATGAGCCCGCCGAGGATCGCTCCGCCGGAGGAGTCGAGCCCGCCGATGATGACCGCCGGAATCGCGTGGAAGGCGAGCAGGTGGCCGCTCGAGTCGAGCCCCGGGTTGGGGAACATCGCGAGGAAGATGCCCGCGATCGCGGCCATGCCGCCGCCGATCGCCCAGGCGCTGATCGACACGGCCCGCTGGCTGATCCCCATGAGCGCCGCGGTCTCCGGATCGGCGGAGGAGGCGCGCATGCGGATCCCGAACCTGGTCTTCTGGAAGACCAGGAAGAAGATGCCGATGAGCACGATTCCCACGAGCAGTGCGATGACGCGGGTGAGCGGGACCGTCGCGCCGAGCAGCGAGATGGTCCGGGATCCCCACGGGTCGCCCACCGTGATGAACCGGGTGCCGATGAGGCGGCTGGTTTCGGCGACGAGGATGATGTCGAGGCCGACGGTCAGGATCGTGAGCACCAGGTGGTCACCCCTCGGGGCGAGCGCGACGATGCGTTCGAGCACCGCGCCGAGCGCCGCAGCCGCGAGGACGCCCGCGGCTGCGGCGCCGAAGAATCCGATGGGGCCGGTGAGGAGCGAGGTCACGTAGACGCCCGCGATCAGCACGGTGCCCTGCGCCAGGTTGAACACCCGCGTGCCCTTGAAGATGGTGACGAAGCTGAGGGCGATGAGCCCGTAGATGGCCCCGAGCGAGAGCCCGAGGATGAGGACCTGGACGAGTTTCATGCGCGATGCTCCTTGTCGATGCCGATCCGGTTGAGGACCTCGGTGTCGATCTCGCTCTCGTCCTCGCCGAGATAGGCCGCGATCACGGCCGGATCCTGCTGCACGGACGCGGGGGCGTCATCGGCGATGACCCGGCCGAAATCGAGCACGGTGATGCGATCCGCCAACGACATGACGAGCGGCATGTCGTGCTCGACGATCAGCACGGTGGTGCCGAGCGAGTCGCGGATCGAACGCACGATGCCCGCGATCTCCCGCTTCTCGTGCGCGGGCATACCCGCCACGGGCTCGTCCAGCAGCAGCGCCTTCGGTTCCGATGCGAGCGCGCGGGCGAGCTCGATCTTCTTGCGCCCGCCGTAGGAGAGCGATCCGGCCGGCGCGTGCAGGTGGTCGCCGAGGCCCACGAACTCCGCGATCCGGATCACGCGCTCCCGATGCCGCTCCTCCTCCCGGCGCACCCGGGGCAGACCGAGCGCGGACCCCGCGAATCCCGCGCGCATGAGGCGATGGCGCCCCACCATGATGTTGTCGATCACCGGGGCGTGAGCCACGAGCGCGATGTTCTGGAAGGCCCGGCCGAGCCCGAGCTCGGCGATCTGGTAGGGGTGGCGCTGCGTGACCTCCCGGCCGTCCACGACCACCGAGCCGCTGTTCGGCCGGTACAGACCCGAGATCACGTTGAACGTCGACGACTTGCCCGCTCCGTTCGGCCCGATCACCGCGTGGATCGCACCCGGCTCCACGGCGAACGACACCCGGTCGAGCACTTGCACCCCGCCGAAGCGGAGGTTCACATCCCTGACTTCGATCGATACGCTCACGATTCCCACCTCTCGAGCACCGCGTGCCGCGCCACGACCGCGTTCTCCTCCTCATCCGCCGAGCCCCCGAGATACATGCGGCGGATCTCGTCCGACTCCCGCATCTCCGCGGCCGGACCGTGCATCGAGATCGCACCGCGCTCGATCACGATGCCCTGGTCGGCGATGCCGAGCGCCATCGCGGCGTTCTGCTCCACCAGCACCACCGTGGTGCCGTCCTCGTTGATCCGCTGCAGCGTGCGGCCGATGTAGTGCACGACCTTCGGCGCGATCCCGAGCGACGGCTCGTCGAGGAGGAGCACCTCGGGGCCGCTCATGAGTCCGCGGGCGATCGCGAGCATCTGCTGCTCGCCCCCGGACAGCAGTGACGCCGGCTGCGTGCGGCGGTGGCCCAGCACGCCGAACATGTCGTAGGCCCGCTCGATGCGCTGCTGGCGCAGCCTGCCGCTGCGCACGGTCGAGGCGCCGGCCAGCAGGTTCTCCTCGATGGTCAGCTCGGAGAAGACGTGACGGCCCTCGGGGACGAGGGCGAGACCCCGCTGCACGATGCGGTGCGGGCTCAGCCGGTCGATCCGCTCCTCGCCGAGGCGGATCCCGCCCGATACGATGCGCCCGCCGTGGTATCCGAGCGTGGCAGAGACCGCGCGCATCAGCGTCGTCTTCCCGGCGCCGTTGCCTCCGATGATGGCGCACACGGTCCCGGGCTCCACCGCGAAGCTCACGTCTTCGATGGCTTGGACGCCCGCGCCGTAGCGCACAGAGAGGCTGTCGAATGTCAGCACGCGGTCTCCTCGTTGAGTTCGTCGAATCGGCGGTCGGCGGGACCGCGGTGCCGAGCGGCGCGCGTATCCTCCGCTGTACTATCGCGAGCAGAGCCGGATTCGAACAAGCGGATGTGCCAACAGGCGAAACGCTCGGGTGCGGGATCCGCCCGCCGGGGCGAAACGATGCGAGACGTGCCATGTGCCGGAACGCGGCGATGACAGTCGCGGCGAATCACTGCATCCTCATGGGTGGACGACGAAGTCTCCGGAGAGGAGTGACGCAAGATGAGTGTGGACATCAGCCCGATCAGGCAGATCGCGCGGCACGCACGCGAGCACGGCGAGATGATCGCGATCGTCTACGAGGATCGCGAGGTGCCCTACGCGGAGTTCCACGAAGAGGTGGGGCGATTCGCGGATCGCCTGCGCGCCGACGGCGTCGGCCCGGGCGATCGTGTGGCCTACGCGGGCCACAACAGCCTCGGCTTCCTCGTCGCCTACTTCGCCACGGTGTGGGTGGGGGCCGCGTTCCTGCCCGTCAACTTCCGCCTCGCGGGGCCCGAGGTGCGCCTGGTGCTCCTCGACGCCCGGCCCGACGTGCTGGTGTCGGAGCCCGCGCAGGCCGCGACGATCGACGGATTCCTCGACGAACTCGCGGTGCGACGCGCCCTGCTCATCGACGACGATCCGAACATCGCCGAGGCGCCCGGGGTGTCGGCCGCCTGGACCTCGTTCAGCGCGTTCCGCTCGACGCGCGCCGAACTCCCGCCCCACGTGCCGCAGCACGACGAGGACCTCGCCGCACTGCTCTACACGTCGGGCACCACCGGTCGCCCCAAGGGCGTGATGCTCACGCACGGCAACCTGTGGTGGGGGCAGATGAACGTCGACTCCGTCATCGACACCCGGTTCGGCGATGTCTCGCTCGCGATCGCCCCGCTCTTCCACATCGGCGGCTTCAACGCCTTCACCCTGCGCACGGTCACGCGCGGCGGCACGCTCATCATCCGCCGCCAGTTCGATCCGGCGCAGGCGCTCGCCGATCTCGTGGAGTTCCGGGTGAACAGCATGTTCCTCGTGCCCGCGATGCTCGCCGCGATCCAGCGGCAGGAGGGATTCGACGAGGCCGATCTGAGCGAGCTGCGCTCCACCACCGTCGCCGGTTCACCCGTCCCGCCCGCGCTCATCGAGCTCTACGCGCAGAAGGGGGTGCTGCTGCAGCAGGCCTGGGGCCTCACCGAGACCGCGCCGTTCGCCACTCAGCTCGAATCCGCCATGACCACCCGGAAGCTGGGCTCCTGCGGCGTCCCGATGCCGTACGGCAGCGTCAAGATCGTCGATCCCGACTCGCTCCGGGATGTGACCGAGCCGGGGAGGACCGGCGAGATGTGGGTGCAGGGCCCGAACGTGTCCGTCGGCTACTGGAACAATCCGGAGGCCACGGCCGCCGCGTTCACACCCGACGGCTGGTTCCGCACCGGCGACATCGGGTACGTCGACGAGGACGGCTACTTCTTCATCGTCGACCGCCTGAAGGACATGATCATCTCCGGCGGCGAGAACATCTATCCCGCCGAGATCGAGAACGCGCTCAATGCCCACCCCTCCATCACCGACGTGGCCGTCGTGGGGGTACCGCACGAGAAGTGGGGCGAGACCGTGTGCGTGGTCGCCTCCTTCGCCCCGTCCGCCCTCCACCTGGAGGAGATCCGGGAGTACCTCGCGACGCGCATCGCTCGATACAAGCTGCCCTCCCGGCTCGTCGCCGTCGACTCCGTTCCGCGCAACGCGGCGGGCAAGCTCGACAAACTGCTGATCCGGAAGCAGATCGCCGACCTCGACGAGGGCGAGCGCGCACCCGCCGAGCCTCCGTACACCGAGGCCGTCCGACTCCCCTGACCCATCCGCAGCTACGAAAGGACCCCCCTCACATGTCACGTCTGCTCGACAACTACGACCCCGGCCCCCAGGTCGCCCAGTGCGGCGCCATCAACGTCGGCACCCGGGATCTCGAGAAGTCGCTGCACTTCTTCAGCGACCTGCTGGGCATGGAGGTCGTGGCGCGCGTGGGCGACACCGCCTACCTGCGCGGCTACATGGAGCTCACCCACCACTCCCTCGTGCTCACTCAGCAGGACGAGAACATCGTCAACTCGTACAGCTTCCGCATGCGACGCCCCCAGGACGTCGAGATCATGCACGAGGAGCTGCAGCGGCAGGAGATCGAGGCCGTCGAGGTCGCCGCCGGCACCGAGCTCGGCCGCGGCACCGCCGTCCGCTTCCTCGTGCCCGGCAGCGAGCACCCCTTCGAGCTCTACTACGACATCGAGAAGCCGCTCGCGCCCGAGGAGCTGCGCTCCAAGCTGCCGAGCAACAGCTCCAAGCGCCGCGGCCTGGGCGTGCGCCGCGTCGACCACTTCAACGTGCAGACCTCGCGCGAGACCATCAACCAGGCCGAGCAGTGGGTGCGCGACAACCTCGGCTTCAACCGCCGCGAGTACCAGCTGCACCGCGACGACGAGACCGTGCTCGCCTCGTGGATGTCGGTGACCCCGCAGGTGCACGACCTCGCGATGGTCGCGAACACCGAGGGCAAGAAGGCCCAGCTGCACCACATGGCCTTCAACCTCGAGAACATGTCCGACGTGCTCACCGCCGCCGACATCCTCGCCGACTACGACGTGCACTTCGATCTCGGCCCGGGCAAGCACGGCATCGGCCAGGCCATGTACCTCTACGTGATGGATCCCGGGTCGGGGCACCGCGTCGAGATCTACGCGGGCGGCTACCTCATCTTCGATCCCGACTGGGTGCCGATCAAGTGGGAGCGCGAGAAGTTCAAGGACGGCCTCACCTGGTACGGCGACCCGTTCGTCGTCGAGGGCGCGATGCGCAGCCTCGCGACGACGCCGTCGGCCGGGCTCGACATCGGCCGCTGACACCCTTGCGCGCGACGATCGGCCCCCGGAGCACTCCTCCGGGGGCCGATCCGTTCCGTGCAGCGCCGCGAGGGCGGCGGATCGCGCTCAGCGGGTCTCGGGGGCCTGATAGGCGCTCGCCTGCTCGATCACCGCGAGCGTGCAGCGGGAGACGCACACGAGCTTGCCCGCCTCGTCGGCGATCCTGATCTCCCAGACGTGCGCGCGACGCCCGACGTGCAGCGGAGACGCCGCCCCGTAGACCCAGGTGCCCCACCGGCCCGGGCGCAGATGGTTGGCGTTGATCTCCTGCCCGACCACGTGGAAGCGCTCGCGATCGATCGCGAGATATCCGGCCCAGGAGGCGAGCGTCTCGGCGAACGCCATCGAGGCGCCGCCGTGCAGGACCCCGGCGGGCTGCGCGGTGCGGCGGTCGACCGGCATGCGACCGCGCAACTCGGTATCCGTGATCTCGAGGAACTCCATGCCGAGATGCTCGTTGAGGGTCTCCCGCGACCGATCGGCGAGCTCCTCGACGGTGATGCGGCCCACCCACGGGCTCTGCTGCGGTTTCGCGTTCACTGATGATCCTCCCGGACGTGACGGAAGAAGCGCACGACCACGGGCGCCTCCTCGGTGATGCGCCACCCGTCGTCCGACAGGTGGGCGCGGATCTCGGGGAGCCGGGAGCCCCAGTAGCGCAGGTGGGCCGCGCGCCACTCCTCGACGCCGGCCAGCCACTCCCCCTCCGCCGCGGACACGTCGGCCCCGACCTCGCCGAACGGCAGCACGCGCACGCGCACGATCTCGATGATCCCCGCGGTGCGCTGCCGCGAGTCGAGCAGACGCATCCGGGTGCCCGCAGGCTCCGCGGGCGTGCCGGCCATCTCGTCCATCACGGCGAGCCGGCTCGTCGCCGTCTTGGCGCCGCGCAGCACGGCGTCGTTGAGCCGGTCCCGCAGCGTCCCCGGGGGAACGAGCTCGAATGCGGGCAGCATCTCCACGGGGCACTCCTTCGACGGGGGCGGACGGCCGGCAGCACCCGCGATCCTTCCAGCTTCCCGCGCGCGGCCGCCCCCTCCGTGCCGCCCCTCGGCACGGAGGGGCTACACCCCCACGCCGCCGAAGGCGAGGCGCGCCGCGATCACCAGCATGACGACCGCCACGATCCAGTCGAGCACCTGCCAGGAGCGGGGCGTCGCGAAGAAGCGCGTCAGCGCCCGGGCCCCGTAGCCGAGCAGGAAGAACCAGGCGATGCTCGCGAGCGCGCCTCCGAGCACGAACCACCAGCGGGCCGGGTCGCCCTGCGCATTGCCTATCGAGCCCATGAGCACCATCGTGTCGAGGTAGACGTGCGGGTTGAGATAGGTGATGGCGAGGCAGGCGAGGATCGTGCGCTTCAGCGAGCCCTCCGAGCCCTCGCCGGCGACGAGCACCTCGGGTTTCATCGCCCGCCGCGCCGCCGACCACGCGTACCAGAGCAGGAAGGCGACGCCGCCCCAGCGCACGATCTCGAGCACGATCGGCGCCCGCTGCACCACGAAGCCGATGCCGGCCACGCCGAGCACCTCGAGCAGCGCGTCGGTGAGCCCGCAGATCAGCACCACCGGCAGCACGTGCTCGCGGCGGATCCCCTGGCGCAGCACGAACGCGTTCTGCGCGCCGATGGCGACGATGAGGGAGAGGCCGCTGCCGGCTCCGATGAGAAGGGGAATGATCACGCAGTCGACGTTACGGTCTGCGCCGCCCGCATCTCTACTTCAGCTTGCCTATAGATTCTGAAGTAACATAAGATTTACTTCATTTCATCGCGAGGAGGGGACGCGCATGGATCTGCCGGTCGAGCACCTGGCCACCTTCGCCACGATCGTGGAGGAGGGCAGCTTCGAGGGCGCCGCGCGGCGGCTCCACGTCACGCCGTCGGCCGTGAGCCAGCGGGTGCGCGCCATGGAGCAGCGCGTCGGGGCGGTGCTGCTGCGCCGCAGCCGGCCCGTCGAGGTGACCGATGCCGGCGCGGCGGTGCTGCGCGCGGCGCGGCAGGTGGAGCGGATCGCCGGCGACGTCGCGGCCGAGCTCGGCCAGGGTCCGGCGGGCGGATCGCTGATCCCGATCGTGGTCAACGCCGACTCGCTGGCCACCTGGTTCGTGCCGGCCCTCGCCCGCGCGGCGCGCGAGACCGGGGCGCGATTCGAGGTGATCCGGGCCGACGAGACGCTGTCGACGGATCATCTGCGCCGCGGGGAGGCGATGGCGGCGGTCACCGCGACCCGCGAGCCGGTGCCCGGCTGCACCGCCACCCGCCTGGGCGTCGACCGCTACCGCGCGGTGGCGAGCCCGGCCTTCGCGGAGCGCCACTTCGCCGGCGGTCTGAGCGCGGAGACGCTGCGCGGGGCCCCGATGATCGAGTTCGACCGGCAGGACATCTTCCAGCAGCGCTTCCTGCGCCGCGTCAGCCGCGCCGACGTCGCCCCGCCGCGCCACTACGTGCCGTCGTCGTCCGAGTTCGCGCTCGCGGTCGAGCTCGGCATGGGGTGGGGCATGCTGCCGGCGCTGCAGTGCGCCGACGCCATCGCCGACGGGCGGCTGGTCGAGCTCTCGGCGGGGTCCGTCATCGAACTGCCGCTCTACTGGCAGCGCTGGAACCTGCGCTCCCCCGTACTCGACGCGCTCTCGGCCGTCGTGGTCGAGGAGGCGGGCGCGGCGCTCGGGTGATTCGACGGCGGCCGGCGGGGCGGGGCGCGACCGCGGCCGTAGCGGCCGGCACGGTCGGCCGACCCGAAGACGGCGCGGCAGCGGCCGGCACGGCGCTACGCTGGTGGGGGCGACCCCGAGGAGGATCCATGACGCACGCCGCAGCGCCCGGCACCACCGGGTCCCGCTGATGCTCGGCGTGCTGCAGGGCTTCGCGCTGATCCTCGGCATCATCGGGGCGGGCTACCTGGCCGCGCTCTTCCGCGTGGCCGAGGGCGAGCAGCGCCGCGTGCTCAACAACGTCGCCTTCTACGTCGCCACGCCGGCGCTGCTGTTCTCGGTGCTGCGGCAGAGCGACCCGGGCGTGATCCTCTCCCCCGTCATCCTGGTGACGAGCGCGGCCGCGATCATCGTGGCGACCGTGTTCGTGGTCGCTTCGCGCCTGTGGTTCGCGCGCGATCTGGCCGGCACGACCCTGGGCGCCACCTGCTCGGGCTACGTCAACTCGAACAATCTCGGGCTGCCCGTCGCGGTCTACATCCTCGGCGACGCGGCCTACGTGGCCCCGCTGCTCCTCGTGCAGCTCGTCATCTTCGCTCCGGTGATCCTGGCGATCCTGGAGTCCACCCGCGGCAACCAGCGGGGCGCGGTCGTCGCGCTCGGCCGCGCGGCCTCGAACCCGATCATCATCGCGTCGGTGCTCGGCCTGATCGTCGCGCTCATCGGGCTGCCGATGCCGCAGCTGCTGATGGGGCCGATCGACATGCTCGGGGCGGCGGCGATCCCGATGGTGCTGCTGAGCTTCGGGATGTCGCTGCGCGGCCAGCGGGCGCTGCAGCCGGGAACGGGGCGCGCGGCGGTGTTCGCGGCCACCGCGCTCAAGGTACTGGTCATGCCGCTCGTGGCCTGGGGGCTCGCCACCGCGTTCGGCTTCGGCCCGCACGAGACCTTCGTCGCCACCACCATCGCGGCCCTGCCGACCGCGCAGAACGTCTACAACTACGCGGCCACGTACCGCCGCTCCGAGACCATGGTGCGCGACACGGTGTTCGTCACGACCTTCGCGTCGCTGCCGGTCATCGCGGTGATCGCCTGGCTGCTCGGGTGAGTCCGGCCGCGGAACCGCTCGAAGCCCTCTCACAGGAATAGCCCGGGCGCGGCGCGCGTTGGAAGTCTGCGGAACACCCCAGCAGACGACCCGAGGAGTACCGTGACCCCGCGCACCGCACAGACCAGCGCCCCCGTTCTCGACACGCTCGCCGAGCGTTGGAGCCCGCGCTCCTTCGACTCCGAGCACACCTTCCCGGAGGGTGCCCTGCGCGGGGTGCTGGAGGCGGCGCGATGGGCGCCGAGCGCCAACAACTCGCAGCCCTGGCGCTTCATCGTCGCCCGTCGCGGCGGCGAGAGCTTCGCCCGCATCGAGGATGCGCTGATGGGCTTCAACCAGCAGTGGGCGGGCCGGGCCGCGGCGCTCATCGTCAACGTCGCCGAGGTCGAGGACGCCGAGGGCAATCCCCGCCCCTGGGCCGAGTACGACCTGGGGCAGGCCGTCGCCCACCTCAGCGTGCAGGCGCATGCCGAGGGCTTCTTCACCCATCAGATGGGCGGCTTCGACCGCGAGGCGATCCAGGCCGCCTTCGGCCTGGACGAGCGGCTGCGCCCCGTCTCGATCACCGCGATCGGCGCGCTGGGCGACCTCGCGCAGCTCCCCGAGCCGCTGCGCGAGCGCGAGGCCGCTCCCCGCACCCGGATGGCGCTCGAGGACCTCGTGCTCGTGCGCGACTGATCCGCGCGTCCGCGCACCCGGCCTGAGCTCGACGGGAGATGCACCGGATCTCGACCCTCAGGGCATCTGCTGTCGAGCGGGGGCCGGCACCGGAGCGCGGCTCGGGGCCGGCGCCCGGACCGGATCCGGGATCGGCTCAGTCGAGCATGTCGCTCTGATCGATGACCGATTCGACGGTCTCGACGAGCGCGCGCTTCGAGGCGTACAGCGGGTGCGTGGGATCGTCCGCCTCGGATGGCAGGCCGAGTGCCGCGGCGGCCTCGAGCGTGTTGACCCCGGCGCAGGCGACGATGGTGTTCTCCGAGAGCTCCGGGAACTGCTCGGCGACCTGTTCGGCGATCTTGGCCGACGCCACCAGCAGGGCGTTGATGCGGCCCGACTCGATGTCCTCGCGGATGTGCACCGAGACCGGTACGCCGACGGTGCGGAAGGCGAGCACCTGGGTCACGTCGTGACCGCGGCTCATGAGCCCCTGGGTGAGCACGGGGATCGCGACGTCGGAGCGCAGTGTGAGCACCCGCAGCTTCTCGTCGGTGTCGATCTCGGACCACTCCTCGAGCAGCGCGTGCGTGCTGTTCTCGCGGATGGGCGTGCGGGTGATGTGATAGCCGGCGTCCCGGAACGCCACCGCGGTGGCCTCTCCGACGATCGCCACCTTGGTCTCGGGCGGGATCACGGCGTTGTGATGGGCGAGGACATCGGCGACGGTGGAGCTGGTCGCCGTCATCCAGTCGAAGCGGCCCGCTTCGAGCTCTTTCAGCGCCTCGACGAGCTTGTCCTCCTCGCTCGTGTGCGCGAAGTCCACAAGTGGAGCGATGACCGTGTGGGCCCCCTGCTCACGCAGCGCCTTCGAGACCAGGTCTCCCCAGGTTCCTCCCCGGGGCACCAGGACACGCAGGCCACTGAGCGGTTTCGCCTCAGTCGACATACACCCCACTCACTCGACACCAACACAAAAGGCCATACGATCAGTCATTCGTGGACCCACGGTATGGCCGCTCACGGTTTTCCGCTGGTCCCTATTCTGACCCTGCGGCACGCCGAAGGCAAAACGAGCGCTTTCGGGCACGTGAACGCAACCGAAATGTGACCTACGGATCCGGTCGCGAAACCGTCGGCGAACCGTCAGCGCAGCCGCTTCGCGATGGCGTTCGCCGCGCCCCACACCACGAGGCCGGCGACGGCCGCCGCGCCGACGACCCCGGCCGCGAAGCCGAGGGGGTTGCGGCGCTTCTGCTCGGCGATGCGGAGCTTCGCGTCGGCGACGGCGTCGTCGACGCGCTGCGCGTAGTTGAGCCGGTCCTTCAGCTGCGACAGCGTCTCGTACAGTTCGGCGCGGGCCACGGCGGCGTCCGCGACGCCCTGCTGCTTCTCGTGAGCGGTCATCGCCAGTTCCCCTCCTCGCCGACCCGCGGCATCTGCGTTCCCCGCGGCTCCGAGGGCTCGGCGTTCACGCGCACCTCGCCCATCGCCGCGATGTCCCCGCCCACCCGGTCGAGCGTCTCCTCCGGCACGGGATTGCCGCGCTTGATCAGGGCGATCCCCGCGAGGATCGCCGCGGCCGCGAGCAGCAGCAGCCCCGCGGCGACGACCAGCGCGGCGAGCCACCACGGCCACACCAGCGCGAGCGCGGCGATGGCCGCGATCACGAGCGCTTCGAGCATGAAGAAGAGGAAGAAGAGGGCGATGACGATCGCGCCGGCGCCGATGCCGGCCTTCTTGGCCTTCGAGACGATCTCGCGCTTCGCGTTCTCGTACTCGATCTTCGCGAGCGCGACGATCTGCTGCGGAAGGCGCGACAGCAGTTCGAACGTGCCGGCCTGGTCCTTCCTGCGGCTCATGCGGCACCGTCCCCGCTCCGCGAGGAGCCGTTCTCGGAGGCTCCGTCAACGGGTTCGACGCCCGCGGTCTTCGGGGTGTCGGCGGTGCCGGCGGGTCGCGTCCCGGCCGGCCGGGCCCCGGCCGCCGTCGGCCGCGAGGCGCCGTCGCCCGAATCGTTCAGGAAGGCGTTGACCGCCCCCTTGCCCGCCCGCACCATCACGGCCTTGACCTCGTCGACGCGGCTCTGCGCGACATCGCGCACCAGACCGACGCCCTTCTGGACGGGTTCGGTGCTCCACACCTTCTGGGCTCCGCGCTTGATCTGCTCGTAGCGCTCGCGACCCGCCCGGGTGCCCAGCACGTACCCGACCGCCGCGCCGAGAACGAATGCGATCTTGCCCTTCATCATTGCCTCCCGCCGATGGCGTCTCGTGGTCTTCCGCTAGCCTACTCCGCCGGACTCCGGGATTGCATACCCCGACGGTTATATAGGGGACCCGTTGCGATTATTCGGAAATTCCGGTAAGCCTGCGTCGCAGCAGCACCGCGGCCCGCCGCGCATCGGCGACCGCCGGCGCGAGCTCGCCCCCGTGCAGCGCGGCGCCCAGGGGCAACAGCCCGGGCTCCTCGGCACGGGCGAGCTCCAGCCGTTCCGCCACCGCGTCGCGCTGCTCGATCGACGCGTACGGAGCCACCGCCACCCTCGCGACCGGCCCGCCCTCCAGGCGCAGGCCGGCGGCCTCGATCGCCTCGCGCACGCGATTCCGGGCTTCTTCCCCGCCCGCGCGACCGCTCGTGAGCACCGGTCCGGCGGCACGAGAGACCGGCGTCCCGCCGGATCCCCCGATGCGCACCGACCAGGCCTCGCCGTCGGCGAGCGTCACGGTCCGCACGGCGGGGAGCCCGGCGTGGTCGACCGGCAGGCCAGGATCCGCGATTCTCGCAATGCCCTCGATCCGCCACCGCTGCGGGACCAGCTCAGCCGGCGCACCGGCGGACTCCGACACGAGCGCGGCCGCGTGCGCGCCCTCGACGCCCACGACCAGCGCGCGGGCGGCGATCTGCTCGCCGCCCTCGTCGATCACCCATCCCTCGGACCTCCGGTCGTCGTCGCGGTCGTCGGTCACCCGGCCGTCGCCCTCCGCGCCTCCTCGACGCACCGCGGTCGCCGGCTCCTCGCCGAAGGTCGCGCCGTAGAGCGAGAGCCGGGCCAGCAGCGCATCCCGCAGCGCCGGCCACCCGCCGCGCGGAGCGATCCGGGTTTCACGTGCAACATCCCGTTCGGAGGAGGCGAGTGCTGCGCCCGAGAGTGATCCGGCCACGGTGAGCGCCTCGTTGAGGCCGGGGGCGGCGATCGCCACGTCCACCTCGTCGGCCGGGACGCCGTAGCGCTCTCGCACCAGCGGCTCGACGAGTCGCTCCAGCACGGCCCCGCCGAGGCGGGAGCGCACGAGCGCGCCCAGCGCGTGCGTCTTGCCGATGGTGAGCACGGGCCGGATCCGGTCGAGATAGGCGCGCATCGCGGCGCCGCCGCCCAGCAGCGCGAGCGCGCTCGAGGAGAGGGGCACGGCGGGGATGCCGAGCACGGCGGGCGTCGGCTGGGGCGCCCAGTCGCCCTTCGCGCCCCGCAGCAGCACCGGCGCGGGCGGCACGGCCACCGGCATCGCGGCCTCGGTGGGCCGCTCGCCCTCGCTCAGCGGTGCCGCGACGTGGTCGAGCAGGCCGCGCAGCGCCCCCTCGGGGTCGCGCACGCCCCGGTCGTCGAGGCCGCCCCAGGTATCGTCGTGTTCCTCTCGATCCGGGATGCCCACGCGCACCGCGAGCCCCACCTCCGCGAGTTCGAGCGCCGCCGCGAGCTCGGGCAACCCGTCCCCGAGCACGTAGACGTCAGCCATGCCGCGGCCCCTCCTCGCCGGAGCCCGGTGCGGCGGGAGGCGCGCCCTCGCCGCCCGGCGATCCCGCGCTCGGCGACCCGGCGCCCGGCGCACCGCCGTTCGTTGCACCGCCGTTCGTTGCACCGCCGTTCGTTGCACCGCCGTTCGACGGCTCGGCATCCCGCTCGCCGCCCGGCTCGGCGCTCGGCGCACCATCGCTCGACGGCTCGACGGCGACCGGAGCCGCGAAGGCCTGGCCGCCCGGGAACTGCGCCGCGCCGGGCGCCTCGCCGGGCGCCGCGGCGGGAATCACGGGCGCGGGCACCTGGATGAGGTCGATGCGCTCCCGGCCGTGACCGCCGCGCGCGAAGACGCGCAGCGTGAGCCACACGAACAGCGCCAGCCCCGCGACCTCGCCGACGACGCTGCCGAGCCCGCCTCCGTCGGCGGTCTGCGCGGTCTCCCCGAAGACCCCCGACGTCATGATGGTGAAGACGATGAGGTTGTTGACGATGTGGATCGCGATCGCCGCCTCGAGGCCGCCCGTGCGCCAGGTCAGCCACCCGGCGACGGCGCCCAGCAGGCCGACGGCGATGAGCCCCCAGACGTTGTAGATGTGCAGGAAGGCGAAGCCCACGGACGGGATGAGGATCGCGAACCACGGGTTCTTGAGCCACGAGCCGATCACCTGCATCAGCAGGCCGCGGAACACGACCTCCTCGGCCGTCGCCTGCAGGGGCACGAGCAGCACGACGAGCAGCAGCGAGAGCAGCGCCGCGTTCACGTCGAAGCCGCTGCCGGCCTGGGGCGGCGGCTCGGTCAGCGATGCCGGATCCAGCGCGATCTCCACCGCGATCCCGACCACGTTCATGACGACGACGGCCAGCACCGCGACGCCGCAGAGCCGCCCGAGCAGCCCCCAGCGGATCCGCGTCGCCACCGACCAGATCCGCCCCACGGGCCGCATGCCCATGGCCAGCATCGCGAGAATCACCGACGGGATCATGATGATGATCGACAGCAGGCTGAGCAGCACCGACACCGGCCGCTGCGTGTCGAGGATCTCGGCGGCGCCCGTCGTGACGTCCATCGCGTAGTCGGGGTCGGCGAACATGAGCACGGGCACGAACGCCAGGCTCAGCATCACGGTGAAGACGCCGAAGAACACCCCCGAGAGCAGCAGCAGGAGCAGCGGCTTCCACCACCGGTAGGCGGCCACGCCGCGGAGCAGGCGGTGGTACTCGAGCGGCTCCGTCTCGATCGTCTGCAGGGGCTGCGGGGCCTGCGCCCAGGCCCACTGCTGAGGCGCGGCGGGCGGGGCGGGGGCTGCAGACGGCGGCACCGCCTGATGGGGCTGCTCGGGTCCGGCGCTGGTCATCTCGGTCCTTCCGCGTGGTTCGCGTGCATACGGCAGGGGCAGGATCCCCGTACGAAGATCCTGCCCCAAGCCTCTGACAATTCAGTGGTGAAGAACGACCCCTACGCGCCGCGGAGACGCGAGGCGAGGTAGGCGTGCAGCTCGGCCCGCGGCACGCGCTCCTGCTGCATGGTGTCGCGCTCGCGCACGGTCACCGCGTCGTCGTCGAGCGAGTCGAAGTCGATCGTGACGCAGAACGGGGTGCCGATCTCGTCCTGGCGGCGGTAGCGGCGGCCGATCGCGCCGGAGTCGTCGAAGTCGACGTTCCAGTCCTCGCGCAGCTCCTGCGCGATCTCGCGGGCCAGCGGCGAGAGCCGCTCGTTGCGGCTCAGCGGCAGCACTGCGGCCTTGACCGGGGCGAGGCGCGGATCGAGCGCGAGCAGCGTGCGCGTGTCGGTGCCGCCCTTCGCGTTCGACACCTCCTCCTCGCGATAGGCGTCGACGAGGAAGGCCATCAACGAGCGGGTGAGGCCGGCCGCGGGCTCGATCACGTACGGGGTGTAGCGCTCGTTCTTCGCCTGGTCGAAGAAGCTGAGGTCCTTGCCCGAGTGCGTCGAGTGCGTCGACAGGTCGAAGTCGGTGCGGTTGGCGATGCCCTCGAGCTCGCCCCACTCGCCGCCGGTGAAGCCGAAGCGGTACTCGATGTCGGCCGTGCGCTTGGAGTAGTGCGACAGCTTCTCCTGCGGGTGCTCGTAGAAGCGCAGGTTCTCGGGATCGATGCCGAGGCCGACGTACCACGCCATGCGCTCGTTCATCCAGTACTCCTGCCACTCCTCGTCGGTGCCGGGCTCGACGAAGAACTCCATCTCCATCTGCTCGAACTCGCGGGTGCGGAAGATGAAGTTGCCGGGGGTGATCTCGTTGCGGAAGCTCTTGCCGATCTGGCCGATGCCGAACGGGGGCTTCACGCGCGCCGACTGCAGCACGTTCGCGAAGTTCACGAAGATGCCCTGCGCGGTCTCGGGGCGCAGGTAGTGCATGCCGGCCTCGTCGTCGACGGGGCCGAGGAAGGTCTTGAGCAGGCCCGAGAAGGCGCGCGGCTCGGTCCACTGGCCGCGGGTGCCGCAGTTGGTGCACACGATCTCGGCGAGGCCGTCCTTCGGTGCGCGGCCCTTCTTCTCCTCGAACTCCTCGATGAGATGGTCCTCGCGGTAGCGCTTGTGGCACTGCAGGCACTCGACGAGCGGGTCGCTGAAGACCTCGACGTGGCCCGAGGCCTCCCACACCTGCTTCGGCAGGATCACACTCGAGTCGATGCCGACGACGTCATCGCGCTTCTGCACCATCGACTTCCACCACTGGCGCTTGATGTTCTCCTTCAGCGCGGTGCCGAGGGGGCCGTAGTCCCACGCGGAGCGCGATCCGCCGTAGATCTCACCCGCCTGGTAGACGAAGCCGCGATGGCGGGCGAGGGCGATGACCTTGTCGAGGCGGGACTGCTCAGCCATGTTCTGTTTCACTCCAAGGGGCAAGCGGGGATCTTGGGAAGGGGCGCGGCGAGGGATCGCAGGCGCAGTTCCCTCCATCCTATCCTCGCGGCCCCGGCGCTCCGTCGCCGCTCCGAATCGATCCCGAGCGGCGATAGGCTCGATGCGGTGCCGGAGCCGGCAGCAGAGAGGCGGGAACGATGACGGATCGCACGACCTCCGAGGTGATCGAGCAGCAGCTGCGCCACCGCTCGGTGCGCAGGTTCCTCGCCGCACCGGTCTCGGACGCGCAGCTCGAGGCGATCATCGGAGCGGCGCAGCGCGCCTCCACCTCGTCGAACCTCCAGGCCTGGTCGGTGGTCGCCGTGCGCGACGCGGAGCGCAAGCGGCGCATCTCGGAGGCGATCGGCGGCCACGCCTACGTCGAGACGGCCCCCGTCTTCCTGGTCTGGGTCGCCGACTTCGCCCGCAACGCCGAGCTGATCCGCTCCCACGGCGTCGATCCCGAGACCCTCGGCCTCATCGAGAACACGCTGCTCGGCGGCATCGACGTCGGCATCGCCGCCCAGAACGCACTGCTCGCGGCGGAGTCGCTCGGGCTCGGCGGGCTCTTCGTGGGCGGCATCCGCAACGATCCCGAGGCGGTGAGCGCCGAGCTCGGCCTCCCGAAGCACGCGTTCCCCGTCGTCGGCATGGCGATCGGCGTTCCCGACCCCGCCGAGGCCGCCGGGCTGAAGCCCCGCCTGCCGCTGAGCGGCGTGCTGCACCGCGAGACCTACGACGCCGAGAAGTGGCGCGCCGCCACGGCCGAGTACGAGCAGAGCTACCGCGACTACTTCGAGACCCAGGGTGCGCCCGGGCGCAGCTGGGCGCGCACCGTGACCGGCCGCCTCGGCCCCGTCGCGGGGCTGCACGGCCGGCACCGGATGCGCGACTCGCTGCGCGCCCAGGGCTTCGACTCGGAGTAGCGCCCAGGCGCCGGCGCGGCACGGGGCCGCGATCCTCGCCGCCCGCCCGGGAGGCGCCCCCGCGTCGAGACCCGCCCGCGCTAGGCGCTAGGCGCCTGACCGCCGCCCGGCATCTGGCCCTCCGGCATCTCGCCGCCGGGTGCCCCGCCGGGGCCGCCGGATCCGCCGGGCATTCCACCGAGACCCTGCGCCGCCGTCGCGGGATCGTACTCCGAGCCGTTCGCCGTGATGGTGCCGCCCGTCACCGTGATCTCGCCGTTCGCGTCGAGGGGGCCGTCGCCGCCGTTGTCGGCGCTCGTGATCGTGATATCGCCTCCGGAGACGGTGATCGTGCCGTTGGAGTCGAGGCCGTCGAATCCGGCGTTCACGGTGATCGTGCCGCCGGAGACCTCCAGCCGCTCGCCGCTGTCGGCCTCCCGGTTCTGCGAGCCGTCGTTCAGCCCAGAGGCGTTGATGCCGTCGTCCGACGCGGTCAGGTCGACGGTCCCGGCGAAGATCGCGATGTTCGCGGCCTCGACGGCCTCGTACGACTCGGTCACGGCGACCTCGCCGCCGCCGATCGAGACGACGTCCTCGGCCTTCACCCCGTCGTCCGCGACGGCGGCGGTGATCGATCCGCCGGTGATCACTGTGTCGGTCTGCGCCTGCAGTCCGTCGTCGCCGGCGGTGATATCGATCGTGCCGCCGCTCACCAGGATGTAGCCCTGCGTCTCGTCGTCCTCCTGATCGCTCTTCATGCCGTCCCCGCCCGTCGCGGTCAGCGCGAGCGAACCGCCCTCGACCACGAGCGCGTCCTTGCCGCGCAGCGCGTCGTCGGCGGCGGTCACGGAGATGTCGCCCGAGAGGATCACGAGGTCGTCCGTGCTCGTGATGCCGTCGTTCCCGTTGCCCTGCACCGCGAGGGATCCGGATCCGCTGATCGTGAGGTCGGCGTCGGCGTGGATCGCCGCGTTCGCCTCGGCGTCGTCCGCGTAGGAGGACGCGTCGGACACGCTGTTCTCGGTGCCCTCCGCGAGGTGGATCGCCACGTCGTCGGCGCTCTGCACGTCGATGGCGGCGCCCTCCGAGTGCGCGATGTCGGCGCCGTCGAGGATCAGCACGACGAGCGCGTCGTCCGGCGCCGCGACGACCACCTGCCCCTCGAGCGAGCCGCTCAGCCGGTAGACGCCCGCCTCCGTGATCGTGACGGTGGATCCGTCGATGCTCACGCCCGATGATCCGGATCCGGACGAGCCGTCCGATCCCGAGACCGTCGCCGAGGATCCCGAGAGCGCGATGTCGACGGCGTCGGCCTCGGACCACTCGTCGGTGTTGACGGTGGTGTAGTCGGCGTTGGCCGCGAGCACCTCGTCGGGGCTGAGGTCTCCCGTGAAGGCGGTGCTGACCGCGGAGAGCTGCGCCGAGTCGGTCGCGGCGGCGCCTCCGGAGGTCGTCGCGACCGCGGTGCAGCCGGCGAGCAGCGCTCCGGCGAGGGCGAGCGAGGTGATGAGGATCGGGCGTTTCATGATGACTCCTTCGGGGTGTGCGCGGAGAGCGCGAACGGGTCGCGCAGGGTGCGCGCCCACTTGTTGCTGGGCAGTTCGGGGTGCAGCGCGGCGGTGCCGGTGCCGAACTTGCTGATGCCGCTGGGGCGATGACCCGCGCGCCAGAGCGCACGGTCGAGGCGGCTCGGGGGCCCCGGCGACTTCGACTCGATGATCACGTGGCCCGGCAGCGCGATCGCCCGGCCTCCGTCGACGCCTCCGTCGCTCCAGCGCAGCTGGGTGTCGACGGTCGCTCGGCTGCCGTCCGGCAGCAGCAGCGTGGCCCGGCGGTAGCGGCTCACGAGCGACGGGTGCAGCTGGTCGACGAGCGCGGGATCGTGCCCGTGCCCCTCGAGCAGCCCGCGCAGGTAGGCGCGGCCCTCGGCCGTGAGCCGTGCGCGGTCGGCGGGGTCGTAGTCCATGCGGTCCTTGACGGTGCTGCCGCGCCCGCTCTTGGTCTTCAGCTCGAGGTAGGCCGCACCCGTGTCGAGGTAGCTGCGGGTGCGCAGCTTGAACCGGCGGCGGCGGCGCTGCGCGGTGAGGCGGTAGCTCAGGTGGTCGGCGGTGTCGAAGTAGACCGAGTCGTAGGCGAACTCGCGCCGTCCCGCGATCTCGAGCACGCGCACGTCGGGGTCGGTGCGGGAGAGGATCGCGTCCGCCGCGTCGCGCGGCACGAGGTACTTGCGGTCGACCCGGGTGAGCAGGGCGGCCTCGGACACGATCTCGTCGAGCGAGACCGGGGCGAAGCGCTCCAGGGGAATCGGGGGTGCGGTCTGCATGGTGAGCCTCTCAGGACAGGGGGTTCGGGGGCCGGCGTCGGGATGCTGCGCGCGGATGCCGGAGTTCTGCCGGTACCGCGACGATCTGCGCGCAGGAGGCCGTCAACGGGCCGCTGCGGAGGACGCCGTGCGGGCGGGGGCGGGGTGGACGGTTCCGGGGATGCGGGCGGGCGAGGGGGATGCGGGGCCCGGCCCGGACGCCTGAGCCGGCGCGGACTCGCGCACCGAGGAGTCTCTGCGCTCCGATCCGTCGAGGGCTCCCCGCGGGGCCGGGTGCGGCCGCGGGCCGGTCTCGCCCGTCGCACGCCGGGGGCCCGCGATGCGGGCGCGGTGCTCGGCGCGGGCGTCGCCCGCCCGCGTCCAGGCCGGGTCGACCCGGTACCGCACGTCGACGAGGGTGGAGTCGTTCACCAGGTCGAGCTGCTGCACCGTGACCGCGGTGACCGTCGCGCCGAGCCGCTGCGAGAGCTCGGCGCGCAGCTCCGACTCGTCGGCGATGGCCCGGTCGAGGCGCACCACCTGATGGCGGCTGCGCGCGAGCAGCGCCGGGTGATCCGCGGCCCACATCACGACCAGGATCAGTGCGATCAGCAGCGACGGGATGAGCACCGAGGATGTCGCGAGGCCGCCGATGAGGCCCATGGCGAGCGCGGAGAAGTAGTAGGCGACCTCGCGCTGCGAGATCTCGGAGGAGCGCAGGCGGATGATCGAGAGCACGCCGAAGAGGCCCAGGCCGAGGCCCGCAGCGATCTCGGCCCCGCCGAGCACCGAGGTCACGGCGAGCACGCCGATGTTCACCCCGAGGAAGGCGACCACGAGATCCCGTCGCCGATGGCGCGGGTAGTAGAGGCCGAGGGCGAGGACCAGGGCGCCGACGAGGTCGACGGCGATGAGGATGAGGCTGTTGATGGTCACGAGGGGCTCCTGAGGTCGGGGAGTCGGATCGGGATCGGCTGTGCGATCCGCATGACACCCATTCGATCGCGAAAAGTTATGCGAAAGTTATGATTCGGCTCAACGGGAGGTAGGGGATTCGAGAACCGTCGAGGGAGGCGGCACGCGGTCGGCGACCCGGGAGGAGCCGTCGACGGCGCCGGATCCGGCGCCGGTCGCCGCGAACACGCTCGTCCGCTGCACGCGGTAGGCGGTGCAGAAGAGCACGAGCTCGGTGACGGCCTTGGCGCACCAGAGCGGCACGCCGATCCCCGTGAGATAGGACATCCAGACGATGTTCGACGCGAGCAGGATCCCCGCCAGCACCGCGTACGAGACGGCCTGCCGCAGCAGCCCCTCGCGCCCGCGCTGCATGAACACGACCCGCCGGTTCACCCAGAAGTTGACGCTCGCGCTGAGCAGCCGGGCTGCGACGATCGACGGCACGAGCGCCCCCGTGACGGCCTCGAACAGGAACAGCGCGATCGTGTCGACGGCGAAACCCAGCAGGGAGGACGCGGCGAACGCGACCACCGGCAGGAGCACGCGCACGGAGTCGAGCACGGGCCGGAAGTGACTCGACTCGTTCCCCGCGAGGTAGACCGTCTCGATGCGCCGCTCGCGGGCCGAGAACCCCGCGCGCCGCAGGCCCAGCAGCACCCGCTGCTCGTATTCGAAGCGCTCCCCCGGCACATCGAGCGCCCAGGGGAGCATGGCGGCGGGGATCCCGCGCAGCCCCGTCTGGGTGTCGGAGAGCCGCCAGCCGGCCGCGATCCGGAACAGGCTCCGCGAGACCGCGTTGCCGAGGCGGCTGCGCAGCGGCACCTCGCCGTCGAAGCCGCGGCAGCCGAGCACCATCGCGCGGCCGTCGCTCTCGCCGCCGCGGCGCACGTCCCCGGCAACCGCGAGGATGTCGCTCACGGTGTGCTGCCCGTCGGCGTCGGCGGTGACCACCCCCTCGCCGGGATAGGAGTCCAGGACCCTCCGGAGACCCGTCTTGAGCGCCGCGCCCTTGCCGAGGTTCCGCTCGTGCCGCAAGACCTCGGCACCCGCGGCGACGCTCCGCGCGAAGACGCGGGCATGGGCCGGACCGGATCCGTCGTCGACCACCAGCACCCGCAGTCCGCCCGAGGCGCGCGCGACGGTGTCCGACAGCAGCGACTCCACCAGCCGCGGCAGGTGCTCGCCGGGTTCGTAGGCGGGGATCAGCACGATCACGGCTCAGCCCGCCACGTAGAGGATGTCGCTGGTGCCCCGCTCGCCGCCGTTCGAGGGCCGGTTGAGCACCTCGCCGGCGAACACCATGGTCGAGGATCCGCCGCCGTCGAGGTTGTAGGCCGTCTCGGCGCCGAGGCCGCGCATGATCTCCGCGAGTTCGGTCAGAGTGACCCCGCGGCTGTACCCCTCGCTGCGCCCGTCGACGACCACGAACACCAGGTGGTCGTCGTCGATCACGCCGACGGCCGTGCGCGGCTGCTCGCCCTGGATCGAGTGATTGCCGAAGTTCGTGTCGACCTCCACGTCATCGATGCCGGCGACGACCTCGCCGCCCTCGAGCAGGGCGGGGCCGAAGCTCAGGGTGTTCCACACCCCGGCGGCGAGCAGCTCGTCCGCGTCGGTGCTCGTCTCGTCGTAGACCTGCACCGAGCCGTCGGCGTAGAAGGCCAGGCCGGTGCGGGCCGGCTCATCGCGGTACACCACGCCGTTGCGGATCACGATGCCCGTGTCCCGGAACCCGTAGTAGTCGCCGTTGATCGCGAACACCGCGCCGTTGTCGGCCGCGATGTCGCTCGTCTTCTCGATGATGTTCTCGCCGAACTGGTTGTTGGCGAAGGCCGAGCGCAGCTCGGTCGCGTCGCCGAGCACCACATCGGCCACGTAGTAGGTGACCGTGTCGTCGCCGCTGCCGGTGGTCACCCGGTCGACCTCGATCGAGGTGTCGCCGTCCGAGTAGGAGGTCTCGGTGAGGGTTGCGGCGCCGGCCGTTTCAGAGCCCGCGGCGGACTCCTCGTCGCCCGCGGCCCCGTTCGCCGCCTCGTAGCTCGCGACATCGGCGATCTCGACCTTGGGGATCAGGAAGCGGTCGGCCGCCCAGGCTGCGCTCCCCCCGGCGGCCAGCACGACGGCGAGCGCGGCGGCGAGCAGCGCACGGCGGCGCACGCGTCGTCGCCTCCGCGCTCGGGCGGGCGGGCGCTCCGGCGGGCCGCCGGGGACCGCGGGGCCTTCCGCGGCGCCTCCGGCGGCGCTCGCGGGACCCTCTGCGGCGCCTTCCGCGGCGCGCGGGATCGGGGCGGGCGGGGTGTGCTGGGGTGAGTGCTGCGCGTCCATGCTCCATGGATACGCAGCCGCGCTATGCGCCGGTTATGACGAGCCTGTGCCGCTGGTGGACGTCAGGGCCCATGGGGGCGCCGTTCAGCCCCCGAGCACCAGGTTCTCGGGAGCCTCGCCCGCTCGCAGGTGCGCGATCTGCCGGCGGATCAGCGCGACCATGCGCGGCAGCATCGCACTCGAGTCGCCGCCGACGTGCGGCGAGATCAGGGTGTTGGGGCAGTCCCA
This sequence comes from Leucobacter sp., assembly GCF_053528595.1. Classification (NCBI taxonomy): domain Bacteria; kingdom Bacillati; phylum Actinomycetota; class Actinomycetes; order Micrococcales; family Microbacteriaceae; genus Leucobacter; species Leucobacter sp. The sequence goes on from NZ_JAIVPF010000082.1 coordinate 46,718, forward strand.
GAGCGGGTGATCCTCGGGCAGCGGCTCGGGATCCGTGACGTCGAGCGCGGCGCGCAGACGACCCGCCTGCAGCTCGGCGATCAGGGCGTCGGTGTCGACGACCGGGCCGCGGGCCACGTTCACCAGCAGCGCGCCGTCGGGCATCGCCGCCAGCGCCCCCGCGTCGATGAGCCCCTTCGTCTCGTCGGTGAGCGGCACGGCGAGGATCACGATCTCAGCCTCGGCCAGGCACGCGTGCAGATCCTCGAAGCCGCGCACCGCCACCGGGTCGCCCGCCTGGTTCCGCTCCTCGCGGGCCGAGCGCGCCAGGCGCGTGATCCGGGTCTCGAAACCCGCCAGCCGGGCCTCGATCGCCTGGGACACCCCGCCGTATCCCACCAGCAGCACCCGCCGATCGGCGAGACTGGGGAAGGACCGCAGGTGCCAGCGATGCGCCTCGCCGTCGCGCACGAACTCGGGGATGCCGCGCTGCGCCGCGAGCGCGAGGGCGAGGGCGAGCTCGGCCGTCGAGGCCTCGTGCACGGTCGCCGCGTTCGCGAGCGGCATGCCCTGGGGCAGGTGCTTCGTCACGCCGTTGTACCCGATCGACTGCCACTGTACGAGCGTCACCTCGAGGCCGGCCAGCGCGGCGAGCAGCCGGTTGCCTCCCCAATAGGGCGGCACGACGATGTCGAAGCGGTCGCGCGGCGCAGCCGTGTCGAGATCCCACGTGACGAACTCGACCCCCTCGACCTCCCCGAGCGCTTCGCGCAGGCCTGGATCGGTGGGCAGGGAGACGACGAGGTCATTCATGCCCCCGAGTGTATCGGGGTGCCCGGATGAGCCGCGGCAGTGCGCCGGGTGGGCATCTTCGCCGGGTCGGGTGTAGCGTTTTCATCATGGATACCTCGAGCTTTCAGCGACTCCCCCAGAGCATTCAGCAGCTCGTGCTCGACGGACTCGACAACGAAGTGCAGTCCGGACTCGAGCGACTCGACGAGACGAAGAAGTCGGGATCGCTCAATCCCGAGCAGACCGCTTCGATCGAGGGCGACATCCGCCGCGCCGCAGAACTGCGCAACCGCTTCTCGCCGGCGTAGGCCCCGATCCGTGCGCGGGGCGATCCGCGCCTCTGCGACTCGATCGGAACGTGGAGGCCCCTCCCCGCAAGCGCCACGGCGATCACCGGTGGGACCACGAGCCCCTCGCCACACCCCTTCCGGCCGCACGAGAGTCGGCCTGATCCGACTTCATGGATTCGTCGAACCGTGGATGCAACGGCATTTCTCACGGTCATGCCGCATAACTACTTGATCACAGAAGATCTCTGAAGCCCCTGGATCCTCACCGATCCTGCCAAGATCACTCATATGGTGAACGCTCCAGCCGGCTGGTACTCGAATCCTGACGATGAATCGGAGATCCGGTATTGGGACGGCTCGCAGTGGACCGATCGGATCGGCCCCAAACCCCATGCACAGATGCATGAGTCGAGTCCGGTTGCGGTGAAGCAGAAGCGCCGGGTGCCGCTCTGGGTCGCGATCACTGCGGGCGTTGTGGGGCTGCTGCTCGGCAGTTCGGGGTCGATCGCCAGCAGTGACAAGCAGCGGATCGGAGAACTCGAGGATCAACTCGCTACCGCGCAGACCGAGTCGGAGAAGGCCTTGCAGGCCCTCGAGCAGACCGAAGACGACTTCAGCGAAGAACGAGCCGCCCTGATTCTGGAAGCCGCGGAAGCTACGGAAGAGGTCGAGAAGGCGCAGAAGACCGTCGAAGAGGCCGAGCAGGCGGCCGAAGAAGCGAACCAACGAGCACTCGCCGCAGAAGCCGCCGCTGAAGAACCTCCGCTCTCGCTCGTGGACACGCCCACTGAGACTTCCGGGACAGCCTCCGCGTACTACAAGAACTGCAGCGAGGCGCGCGCCGCCGGTGCCGCCCCGCTCTACTCGGGACAGCCCGGATATGGCTCGCATCTCGATCGTGACGGCGACGGGGTCGCCTGCGAGTAGGCCTCTTCTCGTCTCCGAGCAGAGCCCCTACGAGCGGTTGGCGGCCACCGCTTTGCGCACCAGCGCGATGAAGGCCTCCTCGTCGAGCGCGTCGGCCTCGTGCAGATCGATCGCGCGCCGCGTGCCCGCCGTGAGGCTCGCGTTGAAGAGCCCCGCGGGATCCGGCAGGGACGCCCCCTGCGCGAACGTGAGTTTGACCTTGTCGCGATAGGTCTCGAGCGTGCAGACGAGCCCGTCGAGGGAGAACGTGGGCACCCCATCGGGATTCGAGGGCTTGCGCCACTTCCGCTCCTCGACGATCTCGGGCGCTGCCCGCGAGATCAGAGCGCGCACCTGTTCGGCCCGTCGGGCCCGCCAATCATCCGCCATACCGGGATGCTACTCCGCTTCCCGGCTCTCGTCACCGGATCCCGGCTGGATCCCGGCACGGGGATCCCGGTGTCTGACCCTCACCGGATCCCAGCGCGGACATACCGGGCCGGAGTCTCGGGGCCGGATCCCGACCCCGGATCCCGGCGCCTGCCGCTGAGACCGGCGCCGAGGCCCCTCAGGCCTCCTCGTCCGGGATGGGCGTCTTCTCACCCGTCTCCGGGTGCCGGATCAGACCGGGATCCGACATCCCGTACCGGGGGTTCTGCTGCTTGCCGTCGTGCCCGAGGTCCTCGGTCGAGCCGTCGAGCACGGGATGGTCCAGCGTCTCCCCCTCGGACGGCGAGGACACCGTGCCCTCGCCGTTGCTCGCCTCGGTCTCGGTCGCCTCGTGCGGCTCGTTCTTCTCGTGATGGGACATGACAGCCTCCTGCTCGGTTCGGTGCTCTCACGCTACGCGAGTGCGGAGCGGGGCTGGAGGCCGTTGACGAAGCGGACCGGGGCCGGTAATGAGCGGCGGGAGCGATTCAGTCGGCCGCGCGGCCGCGCGCCCCAGCCGCATGGGGGATCCGTGAAACCGGTGCGCGGGGAGCCCGGCGGTGATTGCAGGTTGCCCACAGACCTGCGCGCAAGGGTGGACGTTCGCCCCGTCCGGGCGCACACTAGACGGATGGAAATCGAGAGCGCTTCCTCCAGCGAACTCCCGATATGCCCGAGTTGCAGGATCATGCTCATGTGGCCCGTCCGCGACGGGTGGAAATGCGAGGGGTGCGGTCTGGTGCGACCCGACTCCGACGAGTGAGTGTCGGTGGTCTCGTGTGTACTGGGTACCGAGGAGGAACCATGGCGATTCGTGAGATCGGCGGCTTGGACGCCGGCGCGTCGCGCTACGACGCTGCGCACACGACCGCGGTGCTCGCCGAACTCGAGGCGCAGTTCTCGGCGGGTGAGATCGGGCGGCACGCCTATCTCGAGAAGAAGCGCGGCCTCGTCCGGCTGTTCCTGAAGGCGACCACTCAACCGCGGCGGCGACGGCGCGGCGCCGAGAACTACGACGGCGACTGAGTCATTGCCGGGGATCACCCCACCGGGGTTGACCGGCCGCCTCGCTTCGTGAAAGCCTGTTCATCCACTCGATCGGGGGAGGTACTCAATGGGTTTCCTGGAAGATGCGAAAGAAACCGCGGAAGCGGCTGCGAAGAAGGTCGGCCGCGCCGTCGAGGACGGCGTCGACCGCGCCAAGGACAAGGTCGACGAGCTGAAGGCCGAGGCCGAGGTGAAGAAGGCGGAAGCCGAGCGCGACGCGACGAAGGCCCGAAACGAGGCCAAGGAAGAACTCCGCGACAACTAGACGACGAGACGGCCCCGTCGCGGCGATCCGCCACGACTGGGCGACGAGAGCCCCCGTGTCCCCGCTCGCTCGAGCGGGGACACGGGGGCTCTCCGCCTGCACGGCCTCTAGCACGGAGGCTCGGCCGTCGCCCAGTCGTATCCGAAGGCGTCACCGAGAACGGCATCGACCGCCCACCCGGGGGTCGACTTCGTCCCGCCCATCGCACACGCGTGCACTGTCATGGTGTCCTCCTTCCGAACCGATTCCGTTCAGGAACCGCGGCGTCCCGCTGCGCCGCGATTCTCTCCGCGTCAGGAAAAACACCTGATCGGGATCGCGTATTCCCGAGACACGACGCCGCTGCGGCGCGCGATCGCGGCGGAGGATACTGCGCGATCTCCCGCACCGCCACCCCGTGTCCGCGCCGCCTCCGACCATGCATCCTGATGGTCCACCGCATCAGAGAGGCACGCATGTCGACGAACCTGCAGAACCCGGACCCCGAGGACCTCGGAGCCTCCGGCAACGACCCGCTGATCGATCCCGCACCCTCGCCCGAGCAGCCTCGCATCGACGAGCACGATGGCGACGAGGCTCTCGACCACCCCGCCGCGCCGGCCGCCCCCGACCAGGAGGACCCGGATGCCGTTGAGCCGCCGGACGAGGACGCCGCTTCCGTCTAGGCCATCGTGAACGCGAGCGCTCCTCCCCACCGGCGGAGGGCCGCTCGCGTGCGGGCGCGCGGCGCAATCTGCCGAGGGTTCGCAGATCGCCCTTTGAGCACGCGAATACAGGCGATCTGCGAACCATACAACGCAGCAGGGGCGCAGCAGGATCCTCGAACGGCGACTCCGCGCGGTGCGGCTGCCGAAACAGGAAAATCCCCCGACTCCCTAGTGTTTTCTAGGTGAGTCGAGGGATCTCGGTTGGTGGCGGGTGAGGGATTCGAAGCCTACTGGAGCCCGAATCACCACCTCGGCCACTGCCGCCTACGTTGAAACCATACCGTTCCCGAGCGCCTGGGGCGATCTTCAATTCCGGCGATTTCCGGCGAAGTGTTGTCAGTTTGTTGTCACGAAACGCGCGGTGCCAGCATCTTGAGCACAACGGCTGAACGCACAGTTCAAGACCCCGATGAACAGCATCGCAAGCAAGTCGCGGATGCGCTCGAAGCGCTCGGGGTGACTCTACCCTGTCAGCGTCCGGTGCACATGAACGGAGTGAACCCCGACACCGGCGAAGCGGTCGAGCTTGAGATGCGCTGCAACACGCGCAAAGCTCGCATCTGCCCGTCGTGTGCGGCTCTCTACCGTGGCGACATCAAAGCGATCATGCGCGAGGGCATCCATACCGCGCAATCTCAGGGCGATGCAGTCGTGTTCCTCACTCTCACGGCACCCTCGTTTGGGGCGACCCACTATGTAGCACCGACGCCACCGCCTCGGCTGTCGTCTCGGCGGCGTACGCAGTGGTCGCGGCGCTATCAACGTCGGTGCTCATGCGGCGTGCAGCACGCGCCCGGTGAACGGCGCTATCTCGGCGTGCCAGTCTCTACTGGCGGCTATGACTATGGCGCTCAGGTGCGGTGGAATTTGGCCGCTGGGCGGCTCTGGTCGCGCACTGCCGATGAACTCACCCGCATACTCGATGTGCGTGACTGCGAGGGCAAACTGCAACGCCTCCCCTATGCCGCTGTGGCCGAGTGGCAGTCTCGCGGTGCGATTCACCTACACGTCATTGCCCGTATCCCTCGTGACCGGCTGGCGATGTTGCAGCCTATGAACGCGAACGAGCGCGGCAGCGGCGCTCTGCGATTGAAGCGCCTCGAAGATGAGGCAACCGCCGTTACCACGACGGTAGACGGCGAAACTATCGGTTGGGGCACGCAATGCGTTGCCGAGGTGGTGAGCACTGAGCGGCAGATGCTCCGAACGGCTGGCTACTTCGCCAAGGCCGTGATGTACGCAGTCAAAGACTTGACCGCTGAGGCTGGCGAAGATGCCCCGCACTCCCCCGAGCTCGCCATGCACCACAAGCGTTTACACGCTGCCGCCGCCCGACTACGCTGTGGCACTCGGCCTACCTCGAATCCGAACGCTTCAACATTGGGTGACGATGAAGCCCGCTGGCTGCGGTGCTCGAACGATCAGCTGAACGGGAAGCCCGGCACTCGGCGTGGGTGCCGTTCGCAACGGCATTATCAGTGGGGGTGGCGCGGTCATGCGGTGAGACGTTCACGGTCATGGTCAGTGCTGACGATCACCGAGTGCCGCCGTCGCCGTCGCGAGCACCACGCTCCCGAAGGTCACGACACTGAGGCGTGGGTGTGGGAGCGCCCGAGCAATGGCGAGCCGATACAGGGCGAGCGGTATACATGGGAGCGGCTTCAAGAGACGATGAGCCAAGCAGTCCGAGAGCGTGCAAAGTCGAGAGCAGCGAGCGGGCAGCGCACAGTATCTGACAGGTGAACACCGGCGTAGCCTGGGCTTTGCGGCTCGGGCACTTTGGCGTGCCTGAAATCTGCGGGGTGTTCTCTGGGTGCGGTAGCGCGGTGCGGGGGTGAGGGCGCAGGCGGGGTGCGAGCACGCGCGAAGCGCGCGCGGAGTGCCCCAGCGAAGCTCGAAGCGACTGCACCGCCTCGACCCTGTATAGAGATTTTCCGGAGCGAATGCCGAATTACTCGAAATGGCTCGGTACTGATGACCTAAGCAGGACTGCAACAGTAACGTGATTCATTTCACAATTAGCATGCGTGCCAAACTCGCTAACGGCATGTAGCTCTGCTGGCGGCCCTGCTTGAGCATAGAGATCTACCTATGTAGAATTCTGCTTATGCAGATCACCCATTCACTTGTAGCCGTGGTGTCGGAGCTACTCAGTGCACCAGATGATCGCCATTGGGGGTACGAACTCAGCCGAAGCAGTGGCATCCGCTCGGGCGTTCTCTATCCGATCCTCGGGCGACTGCTTGATCACGGCTGGCTTGAAGATGGTTGGGAGGATGCCACGGAGGTTCAAGGGAAGAGGCCACCGCGCCGCTACTACAAAGTGACCGAAGAAGGTTTGGCAGAACTCGGGGCCATCACACAGAAGGCGTCCAACGATCCGCGATTTCAAAAGCAGCCTAAGCTCACTGTCCCTTCTCTCAGCCCGAAGTGGGGGGTGGCAACGGCTTGAACGAAATCCTACAAACCCTGCTCACCTGGCCGCTCGCCCTCGTAGCCCTCGGCGTATTCGGCTTCTTCCCGGGCCTCTTCGCCCGTCTCATCGCTCTCAGCTTCCACAAAGATGACCCCCGCCGGAAAGAACTCATTGCCGAGGTATATGCCGTTCCGCGGTGGGAGCGACCCTTCTGGGTTGCTGAGCAGTTCGAACGCGCGCTCTCGGAAGGGGTGTGGGAACGCCTCTATGACGCGGCTGACGGTCGGATCTTCAACCGCTGGACGCTGGGCGACGGACTGGCTCGCAACGCAGAGCACCCCGAGAGCTTCTGGGTGCCGTCAGCCGAAGAGGTGTCCATGCTGGAGCCAGGAGACAGCGTGAAGCTGATGTTTGAAGCCAAGGGCTGGACACATGGCCTGCACGGTTGCGGCGCTGAGCGCATGTGGGTAAAGATCACGAAGGTTCAGGGCGACAAGTTCGAGGGAACGTTGAGCAACGTTCCGGCCGTCTGGAACCATCTGGACTGGGGCGACAAGGTGACCTTCTCACGCAAGCACATCATTGATTTTGAGTACTGCGAAGACACCGAGCCTCCTGCTCTGCCCGAGGTCACGGCCTAGCCGAAGCCGTTTAGAAGCAGCTGAGCGTTCCGCCCATTCTGCAACAGCTCGGATCATCGTGGGTCGAGCTTTGATATTAGCCATGCAGCAGTTTCAAGCGCAGTGTCTGCCCACGCTAGTGCTTGACCACGATTCACACTGTGCCCGTCCCCATGCGCAATCTTCTTCCGCGCCTGAACCAGCGCCCCCAGCCGGTTTGACCTATCTGAGTCATCCTCTTTGAGCCACTCTTTCAGATCCGTTGCCCAAGAAGGCTCGAAGGAGTTGAGAAACTTCCCAAGTTGATCCGGGGCAACCCCTTCCCCTCGCCTCAGGCCAGAACGAACGCGACGGTGCGTTCGCGTAGAGCTAGCAAGCTTTGTGTGCTCGTCAGCAACATCGTCTCTAACCGACTCAACCAAGCCTGCACTACGTACCACCAAGTACCTGTCTAAATGACTCGCATAATCTTCTTGCTCGGGGGTGTTCCGGACGAGATCTCGGAGGCTTTCCAACTCAACTAGCCGCTGGGTTGTAACTACTGGAGGCCAAGAGATGATCGCAGTCATGATCTGGCCAGGGTGGTAGTTGCCTCCCTCAAGCGGGTACTCACCGCATCATTGTCAGCAGTCGCACGAGTGGTCGCTTTTGCAAATGCATCATTGTCGAGCAGCTTGTCAATCGCAACGGAAACCTCGCTGGTTAGAGTGCCCTCCGCGATATTCCGCATTACGGCAATCATTATTGCTTCTGCCTGTGCAGTGTTCACTTGAGAGCCAGTCGTTCGCCGGAATGACTGCTTACCCACGGACTGGTTCAGCACCTCAGCCGCAGCGAGGAAGTTGCTTTCAGCGTCATTGGGAAGCTCGCTCGAATCACGAAACTCATCACTAAAATCATTCAGGAAGCGTTTCAGCGGGCGACGGTACTTCTCCGCTTTCAGATATAGCGCAAGGATTCGCATCACTAATTCATGATCGCGAATACGCTTATTCTTCGGTCCAAAAAGTTCACGCCAGTTCTCATCATTATTGAGCTTCTCAACGAGCACCATCAACTGGCCCGCAAACAAAGCAACTCGAATCTCATGTGGCGTCAGTTGTGTTCCGCCGGAGTTCAGACGTTCAAAGATTCCATAGATCGCATCGTTCACGCTCTTGGAGCCATCAGTGGCAACGATGGTTGCGTGCATGAAGGAATCGTCAAGCTTGAGGCGCAGGTCTTCATCCATATCCGCATATGACAGACCTTTGAAGTCCTTGCCGACGTTCTCGAGCTTAAATACCTTGTCTTCGTGTATCCCGGCATAGAAACGACGGAGGGTCTCAAGACGCTGCTGCCCATCCAGCACTAGCATTGCGTTATCCGCCTGCTTCACCATAAAAATGCCAGGCACCGGGTAACCTAACAACAGAGATTCAATGAATCTATCCATTTGGGCCTTGTTCCAGACGAAGCCACGCTGGAAGCCCTCGACCCGATTCTTCGGTTCATCCACCCCGAACTGCGGGATTCGCATGGTGCCTCTTTCAAGGCGCTTAACCAAAGCGTCAACTGGAAAGTCCTGGGTGGAATAAGTAATCTCTGGCGGCTGCTCTTCGCTGCTGAGCAGATCATCCATCTCGTCAAAGGTGAGAACCCTGTCTTCCAGGGGTAACTGCTCTACCTGCTCCGCAACCTCGTGGCTCATGATCTAACCATATCGAACGAGGCAAATGACCTCGAACACGCTGGCGATGCGCTGAACTAGAGCCAAAACAAAGGCCGTCGCAATGATGAGCGACCTAGAAAAGAACTACTCAGCCCAGCGCGACACGTCGGGCACCTCATCGGGGATGAGATCAGCCAACGTAAGGCCGAGTGTCTGGCTGAGCGACACA
>NZ_JAIVPF010000083.1:0-11775 GCF_053528595.1 Leucobacter sp.
AGGGCCGCAGGGCCGCAGGGCCGCAGGGCCGCAGGGCCGCAGGGCCGCAGGGCCGCAGGGCCGCGCGACGAAGCGATCCCGGTCCCGCGATCACCGACCGGCGGCGGCGGCACCCGGCAGCGTCCGCGCGATCGCGACGAGCGAGCGCACCATTCGCGACATCTCGCCCGAGGCGTGGAAGTTCGCGACGAGATGCACATCGCTCTCCGGATCGTGGAGCAGCGCCGTGGACAGCGACCCGAGATGCCCCCGCAGTCGTGGCAGTCTCCGCATGAACGGCCCGAACTCCGAGAAGCGGAGCTCCATCATCCCCGCGCCGTAGTGGATGCCCGGCCGCACCCGGTTCCGAATGTCGGCCATGATCCCCCGGCTGCGCACCGACAGCAACTCGTCGCCGTGGAGCGCACGGCCGAACCGCAGCAGGTCCTCCGGGGCGGCTGCGACTCCGCCGCCCGCCCATCCGCAGGTGAGCCCGCCTCGACGGCTCATCTCGACACGGCCGAGGCAGCAGGGCGCGATCCCGTCGGCGCCGGTGGCCGGCGCGGTGCGGAACGGCAGGAAGGTGCGCTCCAGGCCGAGCGGCGAGATGACGCGGTCGTGCAGCGCCCGCTCGTAGGGCTGCCCGGTCATCTCCTCGATGACGCACCCCAGCAGGTCGAACCCCGTGTCGGAGTAGCGGAACCGCTCCCCCGGCGCTCCGATCGGCGTCTGCCGCTCGCGGGTGAACGCCACGAGCTCGGACGGAGACCAGCGGCGATCCGGATCCCGCCGCAGGATGCGCTGCATGCGGTCGCCGTGCCGCACCCGGCCCTCGAAGTAGTCGTTCGCGCCGGACACGTGCCGGAGCAGGTGGAGCACCGTCGGGCCGGAGGGGGCGAGCCCGGCGCTCCCGACCACTCCGAACGCAGCCGCATCCGGCGCGGCATCCGGCGCAGTTGCCGGCGCGGCATCCGGCGCAGGCGCGAAGAGGCCCGCGATGGTCTCGGCGGGCAGCAGGCGGTCGACGGGCGAGTCGAGCCCGATCCGCCCCTCCTCGACGAGCTGCAGCACCACCGTCGCGGTGAGGAGCTTGCCGATGCTCGCGGCGTGGAACGGCGTCTCCTGATCCCCGTAGGCGAACTCCACGCCGGGACCGCGCACCAGGATCTGCGGTGCGCCGAGGCGGCCTCGGGCGGCGGGTGACCCGGTCGAAGTGCGCGCGCAGGGTCGCGACGGGGGTGCGGTCGGGCATGATGGTCCTCACACGGGATACTCGATATTTCTTCAAGTAATATTACTTCCAGTAATCTAGCACGGAGGGCACTTTGGCGCACGTCATTCTCGGGCTGCTCATCGCAGTCGGGCCCCAGACGGTCTACAGCCTCAACAAGTTCTTCGACGCGGGAATCTCGCTCTTCTACGCGGCGAGTCTCGGCGCGCTGCGCTCCGCGCTGCAGCGTCTGCTCGCCGATGGGCACGTCACCGTCCAGGAGCAGACGGAGGCCGGCCGCGCCAAGAAGCTGTACTCGGCGACCGAGAGCGGCCGCGCGGCGTTCCACGCGTGGATGCTCGCGGCCGTCACCGAGCGGGATCTCGAGGTGACCGCGCTCTCCAAGCTCTACTTCCTCGGCGCGCTCCCCGACCGCGGGGAGCGCCGCGCCGTGCTGGACCGCATCGCGGAGCGGGCCGCCGCCGACGAGGCCCGTCTCACTCGACTCGCCGCCATGATCGACGGCGAGGAGGTGCCGGAGCAGTTCAGGGAGCTGGCGCACTACCAGCGGCTCACGGTGGAGTACGGCCTGCGCTCGCACGCCCTCGGGCGGACGTTCTTCGAGGAGCTCGCCGCGGTGGAGCGGGCGGGGTCCGCCCCCGCGCAGGCCGTTCCCACCACGGCGGATCGGGCCGGGGGCGCGGCGGCCCTGCCCGCCGAAGACCCCGGACCGAGCTGAATCGAAACGGCGAACGCCGCCCCACCCGCCCTCACCCCGGAGCACATGCGCAGGCGAGCACCGGAGCGCCGGGGGCACCGGAGCACCGGAGCACGTGATGCTCCGCGGGCCGCCCCGCACCCGCCGAGCATCGTCTACCGAAGAGGATCCCGCCGCGCCCGCGTCTGCTCCGCCCGAGCGGCCAGCTCCTCGTCGGAGGGATAGGCGATCTCCTCGAGCGACAGCCCGTGCGCGGGCATCACGGTGAAGCGGCTCGTGCGCTCACGGGCGTCGCGCAGCGCGATCAGCTCGGCCTCGCCGATCCTCCCGCTGCCGACGGCCACGACGGCGCCGACGAGCGCCCGAACCATCGAGTGGCAGAACGCATCGGCCTCGATCCGCGCGGCGTAGGCGCCGTCCTCGGTCTCGCGCCACTCGAAGCACAGCAGATCCCGCACCGCCGTCGATCCCTCGCGCGCCTTGCAGAAGGTGGTGAAGTCGTTGAGCCCCAGCAGTTCGTCGCTGGCCCGCTGCATCGTCTCGAGGTCGAGCGGGCGCGGCACGTCTGCGGTGAAGCGCGCGGTGAGCGGATCCCGGCGCATGCCCTCGCCCCGCAGGCGGTACTCGTAGCGGCGACGCAGCGCCGAGAACCGGGCGTCGAACGCCGCCGGCGCCTCGCGCACCGCGTGCACCACGACGTCCGGCGCGGCGCGCCTCAGCACTCCGTTCAGCTTGCGGGCGCGGATCCGCGCCTCCGCCGTCGCATCCGATCCGGGGTCGGCCGCGCGCCGCGAACTCCACTTCGCCAGCTGCTCCGCGGTCGCGTCGAGATGCGCCACCTGGCCCCGAGCGTGCACCCCCGCATCGGTGCGCCCTCCGACCGTGAGCCGCACCGGCTCGGGAGTGCGCAGGAGCACGGCGATGGCCGCTTCGAGCTCGCCCTGCACCGTCCGCAGCCCGGGCTGGGCCGCCCATCCCGAGAAGTCGGTGCCGTCGTAGGCGAGATCGAGGCGCAGTCGAGCGAGGGGTGCCGTCGCCGCGGGATCCGGATCAGCGTTCACGCTTCGATCCTGCCAGATCGTGCGGCCGGCCGGCTGCCCGGCCTGTCGCCCGCCCGCCGGCCGTCCCGCCGTCCCACCGTCCCGCCGCTCCGACCCCGACGGCCCGGCGGCCCGACGGCCGCACTCGGCGTACACTGGATGGCGGCGCACGGCACCTCGTCCCCGCGTCGCCGAAAGACTCCCATGGCTCCCTCCTCCGCATCGTCCCCCGCGCGCACCGGCCGCTTCGGCGGGCTCGACGGGCTCCGCGCGATCGCGGTCGGCCTGGTGCTCTGCTACCACCTGTTCCCGAGCGCGCTGCCGGGCGGCTTCCTGGGGGTCGACGTCTTCTTCGTGATCAGCGGATTCCTCATCACCTCGCTGCTGCTGCGCGAGGTCGACCTCCGCGGTGGCATCCGACTGGGCGCGTTCTGGCGGCGCCGGGCGCGCCGCCTGCTCCCCGCGCTCGCGCTGGTGCTGCTCGTGAGCACCGGAGCCGCACTGCTCATCGGCGGCGATCTCCTCGTCGGCATCGCCGCCCAGCTCGCAGGCGCCGCGTTCTTCGTGAGCAACTGGGTCTTCATCGCGAGCGGCGCCGACTACTTCGCCCGCGATACCCCCGAGCTGTTCCGCAACACCTGGTCGCTCTCGATCGAGGAGCAGTTCTACATCCTGCTCCCCCTCCTCGTGCTCGCGCTCGTGCGGCTGCGCGGGCGCACCGCGCAGGCGCTCCCCCTCATCACGCTGGGCCTCGTCTCCGCCGGCCTGATGCTCGAGCTGTCGCTCTCCGGCGCCGATCCCACCCGGGTCTACTTCGGCTCCGACAGCCACACCTTCGGCCTCTTCCTGGGGGCGGCCATGGCGATGCTGCTGCACCGGACGGCGGACGGGATCGCGGCCGAAGCCCCGGGGCCGTGGCGGCAGCTGGCGTACGGCGGCACGGCCCTCGCGGGTCTGGGCGTGCTCGCCTGGCTCGCCTGGACCCTGCCCGAGGGCAGCCCGGCGAGCTTCCAGGGCGGGTTCCAGCTCGCGACCGCGGCATCGCTCGCGATCGTCTGGGGAGCGACCCGCCAGGGGGCGTGGATCGGTGCCGCGCTCGACGTGCAGCCGCTGCGCTGGATCGGCGAGCGCTCCTACGGCATCTACCTCTGGCACTGGCCGCTGCTGCTCGTCTTCGGGGCTGCCTTCGGAACCGGCGCCGGGTGGATCGTCCCCGTGCTCACGCTGCTGGTCACGGTGCTGTTCGCGGCGCTGTCCCACAGCTTCGTCGAGCAACCGGTGCGGCGCTTCGGCCTGCGCCGGTCGCTCCGCCTGCTGTTCCGGATCGGCGATCACTCGCGCCGCCAGCGCCTGGTGGCCCTGGGGCTCGGCGCGGTGCTCGCGGTCACGGTGCCCGCCACCGCGTACGCCGTCGCCACCGCTCCGCAGATGAGCTCCGCGGCGGAGGCGATCGCCCGGGGCCAGGCCGCACTCGACCAGCGAGCTGCGGAGGGATCCGCGGCCCCCGCAGACACCGCGGACGCGCGGGAGCCGGGGCCGGCCGGCGAGCCGGATCGTCAGCCGCGGGACGGCGGGACTGCCGACGCGAAGCACGATGGGAAGACGAAGGACCGCGCCCCGGCCCCGCCGATCCCCGTCACTCCGGAGGGACGCGACATCAGCGCCGTCGGCGACTCGGTGATGCTCGCGAGCCTGCCGGAACTCGAGCAGGCCCTGCCGGGCATCGCCGTCGACGCCGCGGTCTCGCGCGGCATGGGGGCGGGTGTCGGGATCGTGTCGGACCTCTCCTCGCAGGGTGCGCTGAGGTCGGTGCTGGTGATCGGGCTGGGCACGAACGGCCCCGTGCAGCCGGACGAGCTCGAGGCGATCCGCCGGACCGCAGGAGCGCGCCCCGTCGTGCTCGTCAACGCGCACGCCGACCGGGAGTGGATCCCGGGCGTCAACCAGGTGCTCGCGGATTTCGCCGCCGAGCATCGCGGCGTCGTGGTCGCGGATTGGACGGGCTCGGTCACGGGTGTGCCCGACGCCCTCGCGGGGGACGACATCCACCCCAATCCGAGCGGCGGCGAGATCTACGCCGCCTCGGTGCAGCACGCGCTCGATGAGCTGCAGCAGCCCGGCGAGGCGATCGGCTTCGCGATCCCGCGCCGCTGAGCACCCCTTCGCGATCCCGCGCCGCTGAGCACCTCGCGGCTCCTCCTCGCCTCCACCAGACCTTCCCCGCCCGCCCCGGAAGCGCCTGCCGCGCTCCTCGCCCCGCGCCCTCCCCCGCCGCGAGGCGGGCCACCCGGCCCGTCCAGCCCCTTCGCGCGTCAGTAGTTGCCGCCAAAACAACCGCGAGGGAGCAACTAGTGACGCGCGAAGCGGGAGGGACACCGGAGCGGCGGGACGCCGGAGCGGAAGGGGCCCGGAGCGGCGGGACGCCGGAGCGGAGCCGCGCGTCCGAGCAGGTCCGCGCGTTCCTGCGGATACGAGCGAAAACTGGGAGCCGCGCATACGCGAAGCGCCCCGCGATCCGATGGGGATCGCGGGGCGCTTCGCGTGCGTCGGGATCGAGCCTTACTCGGCCTTCTCCTCGGCGGCGGCCTCCTCGGCCGGAGCCTCAGCAGCCTCGGGGGCCTCAGCGGCCTCCTCGGCCGGAGCCTCGGCGGCCTCCTCGACGACCTCGGTCTCCTCCGCCTGCGGCTCCTCGGCGGGGGCCTCGGCTGCAGCGGCCTTCTGGGCCTTGGGCTTCGGGTTGACGGGCTCCAGCACCAGCTCGATCACGGCCAGCGGGGCGTTGTCGCCCTTGCGGAAGCCGGTCTTGATGATGCGGGTGTAGCCGCCCTCGCGGTTCTCGACCAGCGGCGCGATCTCGGTGAAGAGCTCGTGCACGACCGACTTGTCGAGGATCTGGCGCATCACGCGACGGCGCGCGTGCAGGTCGCCGCGCTTCGCGAAGGTCACGAGGCGCTCGGCCACGGGCTGCAGGCGCTTGGCCTTGGTCTCCGTGGTCTGAATGCGCTTGTGCTCGAACAGCTGGGCGGCCATCTGGTTCAGCATCAGGCGCTGGTGTGCGGGACCGCCTCCGAGGCGGGGGCCCTTGGTGGGCTTCGGCATTGTTTACTCCAGTAAGTGTGCGATCGGGCGGGACGATGCCGGATCGTTAGTTGTTGTCGTCTTCGTAGCTGTAGAACTGCGCGCCGTCGAAGCCGGGCACGGCGTCCTTCAGCGACAGGCCCATCTCGGTGAGCTTGTCGCGCACCTCGAAAACGGACTTCTGACCGAAGTTGCGGATGTTCATGAGCTGCGCCTCGGAGAGCGCCACGAGCTCGCTCACCGTGTTGATGCCCTCGCGCTTCAGGCAGTTGTAGCTGCGCACCGAGAGATCCAGATCCTCGATCGGGATCGAGAGCTCGCCCTCGGTCACGACCTCGACCGGAGCCGGGCCGATCTCGACGCCCTCGGCCGCCGTGTTGAGCTCGCGCGCGAGGCCGAAGAGCTCCACCAGGGTGGAACCGGCCGACGCGATGGCGTCGCGGGGGCTGATCGCGGGCTTCGTCTCGACATCGACCACGAGACGGTCGAAGTCGGTGCGCTCACCGGCGCGCGTGGCCTCCACGCGGTAGGTGACCTTCAGCACCGGCGAGTAGATCGAGTCGACCGGGATGCGGCCGACCTCGGCGTCCTCGTTGCGGTTCTGCACGGCGGAGACGTAGCCGCGGCCGCGCTCGATCGTCAGCTCGAGCTCGAACTGAGCCGAGTCGCTGAGCGTGGCGATCACGAGCTCGGGGTTGTGCACCTCGACGCCCGCCGGAGCGGAGATGTCGGCGGCGGTGACCTCGCCCGCGCCGGTCTTGCGCAGGTAGGCGGTGATCGGCTCGTCGTGTTCGCTGGAGACGACGAGATCCTTGATGTTGAGGATGATCTCGGTGACGTCCTCGGTCACGCCCGGGATGGTCGTGAACTCGTGGGCGACGCCCTCGAAGCGCACGCTCGTCACCGCGGCGCCCGGGATCGACGAGAGCAGGGTGCGACGCAGCGAGTTGCCGAGCGTGTAGCCGAAGCCGGGCTCGAGCGGCTCGATGGCGAAGCGCGAACGGTACTCGGAGATCGATTCTTCAGTCAGAGTGGGTCGCTGTGCAATGAGCACTGTGTGTGGTCCTTTCGCTGGAGTCCGCTATATGACTCATGCGTTGATGGGAAAGGGAAGGACTGAACAGCCTCGGCGACCGGCCGCGACGGTTCTCCCGTCGCGGCCGGAGGCCGCTAGCATTCGCCGATGTCGGTCTGAGCCCCGATGCCGCCGGAGGCGGCAGTCGAAGCCGACCGCAGTCGGCTTGACAATCAATTCAGACGCGACGACGCTTGGGCGGCCGGCAGCCGTTGTGCGTCTGCGGGGTGACATCGGTGATCGAACCGACCTCGAGGCCCGCGGCCTGCAGCGAACGGATCGCGGTCTCGCGACCCGAGCCCGGGCCCTTCACGAAGACGTCGACCTTCTTCATGCCGTGCTCCTGCGCCTTGCGGGCGGCGGACTCGGCGGCCAGCTGAGCGGCGAACGGGGTCGACTTGCGCGAGCCCTTGAAGCCGACGCCGCCCGAGGAGGCCCAGCTGATCACGGCACCGGTGGTGTCGGTGATCGAAACGATCGTGTTGTTGAACGTCGACTTGATGTGGGCCTGGCCCACGACCACGTTCTTCTTGTCCTTGCGACGCGGCTTGCGAGCCGCCGTCTTTGGTGCAGCCATTGAGTGTTCTCCTGAAAAGCTCTGTGTGATGGTCGAGTGGACCGGCGGTTACTTCTTCTTGCCGGCGACGGTGCGCTTCGGGCCCTTGCGGGTGCGAGCGTTCGTCTTGGTGCGCTGACCATGCACGGGCAGGCCCTTGCGGTGGCGGAGACCCTGGTAGCTGCCGATCTCGACCTTGCGGCGGATGTCGGCTGCGACCTCGCGGCGGAGGTCGCCCTCAACCTTGAAGTTGCCTTCGATGTAGTCGCGGAGCGCGACGAGCTGGTCGTCGGTGAGATCCTTGACGCGGATGTTGCCGTCGATCCCGGTGTCGGCGAGGGTCTTCAGCGCGCTGGTGCGGCCGACCCCGTAGATGTACGTGAGTGCGATCTCAACGCGCTTGTCGCGCGGGATGTCGACTCCTGCAAGACGTGCCATTCTGGCTCTCCTTGGCGGTAGTGGAGGTTTGGTGCGCGTCGGGGGTTCGGGCCTCCGTCCCGAGGTGTCCCCCGGGCCGGGCCCGGGTTCTTCGATGCGCTGGATGGTGTATTCGGTTGTGCGTGTTCTGCGTCGGATCCGTCGAACGAGCTGGTCGAGATCAGGATCCGCCGGTCATCGCCGTGCTGAGCACGCCGAAACATCGACGGGCTCGATGACCGGCTTCGAGAGTCAGCCCTGGCGCTGCTTGTGGCGCGGGTTGCTCTTGCAGATCACCATGACGCGGCCGTGGCGGCGGATGACCTTGCAGTGATCGCAGATCGGCTTGACGCTGGGCTTGACCTTCATGATGTTTCCTTCGTTGTTCGCTGTCCTCGTACTCGCGAAGTGCCGCGAGCCGTTACTTTCCAGCGACCTACTTGTAACGGTAGACGATGCGGCCGCGGGTCAGATCGTAGGGCGTCAGCTCCACGATCACACGATCCTCGGGGAGGATGCGGATGTAGTGCTGACGCATCTTGCCCGAGATGTGGGCGAGAACCTTGTGTCCATTGGTCAGCTCGACGCGGAACATCGCGTTCGGCAGAGCCTCGACAACCTGTCCCTCGATCTCGATGACGCCGTCTTTTTTCGCCATAGCCTCACTATCGCTTGCGTAGGTGTGTGCTGGTCTTGCGAATGCCCTCCGACCGTTTCCGCGAACACGAAAACAGGCGCAAAGCACCAAAGATCAAGAGTACTCCCGAAACCGGGATTGCGCAACACGCGGTCGCCCCGGGACGACCGCGGCGACTACGGGATCGGAACCGGAGTCACGCCGAGCGGCGCGAGCCCCGAGGCTCCGCCGTCCTCGGCGGTCAGCACCCAGATGCCGTCGCGGTGCACGGCGACCGAGTGCTCCCACTGGGCGCTCATCGAGCCGTCGGCGATCGTGACCGTCCAGTCGTCGTCCTCGACGTAGGTGTCGATGCCGCCGGCCGAGATGATCGGCTCGATCGCCACCACCAGCCCGGGCTTCACCTCGGGCCCGCGGCGCCTGACGGGCACGTTGAACACCGGCGGATCCTCGTGCATGCTGCGTCCGATGCCGTGGCCGATGTAGTCCTCGAGCACGCCGAAGTCGCTGTTGGCACGCACGTAGGCCGAGACGGCCTCCCCCACCTCGCCCAGGTGGGAGGCGCTCGCGAGGCGGGCGATCCCGCGCCACATGGCCTGCTCGGTGACGGCGCTGAGCTGCTCGATCGCCGCGGTGTGCTCGGGTCGCGCCGGATCGGGCAGCACCGCGGAGAAGGCGGCGTCCCCGTGCCAGCCCCCGACCACGGCGCCGGCGTCGAGCGCCACGATGTCGCCCGGCTCGAGCGTGCGCTCGGTCGGGATCGCGTGCACCACGTGCTGGTTGACGTTCGCGCAGATGGTGTGCCGGTAGCCGGGCTCGAGCATGAAGTTCGGCTCGCCCCCGCGGGAGCGGATCGCGTCCTCCGCGATGGCGTCGAGCTCGAGGGTGCTGATCCCGGGGCGCACCGCCGCGCGCATCGCCTCCAGAGCGGCGCCGGTCGCCAGACCGGGCTCGACCATCAGCCGCAACTGCGCCGGAGACTTGTAGATCGATCGACGCAGCACGCCCCTGCGAGCCACCGGTTAGCGCCCCGCCGTCGCCGCGAGCCGCGCGTCGAGGCCGGACGCGATGCGCTCCGCGACCTCGTCGACGGTGCCGAGGCCGTCGACCGACACCAGGATGCCGCGCTTCGAGAAGAGCTCGATGAGCGGCGCCGTCTGCTCCGCGTAGACCTCCTGGCGGTGGCGGATCACGGCCTCCGTGTCGTCGGCGCGACCCTCGAGCTCGGCGCGCTTGAGGAGGCGCGCGACGACCTCGTCGGTGTCGGCCTCGAGCAGCACGACCGCGTCGAGGGAGCCGCCCCCGAGCATGCCGTCGAGGGCGTGCACCTGGTCCACCGTGCGGGGGTAGCCGTCGAGCAGGAAGCCGTCGGCCGCGTCGGCCTGGGCCAGACGGTCGGCGACGATCTCGTTGGTGAGCGAATCGGGCACGAGCTCGCCGGCCTCGATGATCGCCTGCACGCGCTGACCGAGCTCCGTGCCGCCCTTGATGTTGGCGCGGAAGATGTCGCCGGTGGAGATCGCGGGAACGTCGTAGCGCTCCGCGATGCGGGAGGCCTGGGTGCCCTTGCCCGCGCCGGGCGGGCCGATGATGAGCAGTCGAGCGGTGGTGGTCTCGGTCACTTGAGAAGCCCTTCGTAGTGGCGCTGCTGCAGCTGGGCGTCGATCTGCTTCACGGTCTCGAGACCGACACCCACGATGATGAGGATCGAGGCGCCGCCGAACGGGAAGTTCTGGTTGGCGCCGAAGAACGACAGCGCGATGAGCGGGAGGAGCGCGATGACACCCAGGTAGAGGGAGCCGGCGCTCGTGATGCGGGTGAGCACGTAGTTGAGGTACTCGGCGGTCGGCCGGCCCGCGCGGATGCCCGGGATGAAGCCGCCGTACTGCTTCATGTTGTCGGCGACCTCTTCGGGGTTGAACGTGATCTGCACGTAGAAGAAGGTGAAGCCGATGGTGAGCAGGAAGAAGACCAGCATGTACATCGGCTGGTCGCCGAAGACGAGGTTGTTCTGGATCCAGACCACCCACTCCTTCGGCTCCTCGCCGATCTGGGGCTGGTTGAACTGGGTCAGCAGCATCGGCAGGTAGAGGATCGCCGAGGCGAAGATGACGGGGATCACCCCCGCCATGTTCACCTTGATCGGGATGTAGGTGCTGCTGCCGCCGTAGGTGCGGCGGCCGACCACTCGCTTCGCGTACTGCACCGGGATGCGGCGCTGCGACTGCTCGACGAAGACCACCGCCGCGACGACCACGAGGCCCACCGCGAGCACCAGGAAGAACGTCTCCCAGCCCTGCGCCTCCTTGATGACCCAGAGGCCGTTGGGGAAGGTCGCGGCGATCGAGGTGAAGATGAGCAGCGACATGCCGTTGCCGATGCCGCGCTCGGTGATGAGCTCGCCGAACCACATGATGAGGCCGGTGCCGGCGGTCATCGTGATGATCATGATGAGGATCGCCCACCACTCCTGCGAGACGAGGTTCTGGCAGGCCTGGTTCGCGGCCGCGCCGAACAGCTGGCCCGAGCGGGCGACGGTGATCAGCGTGGTCGACTGCAGCACCGCGAGGGCGATCGTCAGGTAGCGCGTGTACTGCGTCAGCTTCGCCTGACCGGCCTGACCCTCCTTGTGCAGGGCCTCGAAGTGCGGGATGACCACGCGCAGCAGCTGGGTGATGATGGAGGCCGTGATGTACGGCATGATCCCCAGCGCGAAGATCGACAGCTGCAGCAGCGCGCCGCCGCTGAACAGGTTGATCATGTCGTAGAGACCCGACGTCCCCGCGGACTGGTTGGCGACCAGACAGGCCTGCACGTTGTCGAACTGGACGAACGGTGCCGGGATGAAGGATCCGAGCCGGAACAGCGAAACGATCGCGAGCGTGAAAACGATCTTTCGCCGCAGATCGGGAGTCCGGAAGATCCGTCCGATGGCGCTGAACAAAATCTGCCTCCTGGGAACGTCGTAGGGGCCTTCGCCTGACGACGAGAAACCGATTGCACCAGCCTACACGGACGGAGCGGGCTCAGGGTGAACGCGAAGCGTTCACCGCCGCTCCGTCCTC
>NZ_JAIVPF010000084.1:0-15417 GCF_053528595.1 Leucobacter sp.
AGATCGGCGCCTTCCTGGTGGCGCTGCGCTCGAAGGGCGTGACGGTCGAGGAGGTCATCGGGTTCCGCGACGCGATCCTCGCCGAGGCAGCGCCCATCTCGCTGCCGGCGATGTCGCTCGACATCGTGGGAACGGGCGGCGACCGCTTCGGCACCGTCAACGTGTCGACCATGGCGTCCATCACCGCGGCCGCTGCGGGAGCGCCGGTGGTGAAGCACGGCAACCGCGCGGCGAGCAGCCTCTCGGGCTCCTCGGATGTGCTCACGGCGCTCGGCATCGACCTCTCGCTCGACGCGGACCGGCTCGCGAGCGCGTTCGACGAGGCCGGCATCGCGTTCGTGCACGCGGCGCGCTTCCTGCCGGGATTCCGCCACGTCGCCCCGGCGCGGGCGGAGCTCGGGATCCCGACCGTCTTCAACTTCCTCGGCCCGCTGTGCAACCCGGTGCGTCCCGAGGCCTCGGCCGTCGGGGTCGCCGATATCGATCGGGTCCCCATCTTCGTCGGAGTGTTCCGGCTCCGCGGGGCCTCGGCGCTGGTCTTCCGCGGAGACGACGGGCTCGACGAGCTCACCACCACCGGCCATTCGCGCCTCTGGGAGGTGAGCCGCGGCGGGCTCACGGAGCACGACATCGATCCGCGGGAGCTGGGGATTCCCCGGGCCTCGATCTCCGATCTCGTGGGCGGCACGCCGGAGGAGAACGCCGCGGTGGTGCACCGCGTGTTCTCCGGGGAGCGCGGTCCGGTGCGCGATATCGTGCTGCTCAACGCCGCGGCGGGCCTCGTGGCCTTCGACCTGGCGAAGCACCCGGAGTCGGCCGAGCGCGCGCTGCTCGAACGGCTCGCCGAGAAGCTGCGCGTCGCGGAGGACGCGATCGACTCCGGCCGCGCAGCCGCCAAGCTCGCCGACTGGGCCCGCGCGACCGCGGAGGCCGCGGCGCGCTGATCGAGCGGCGCCCGGCGCCTCCCTACGGCGTCGGGCGAACCGGAGCGCTCTGCGCGGAGTTCTGCGCGGCCTCGGCGGCGGCCGAGACGGCGGGCCGGTCCTTGCGCATGTACTCGGCGAAGAACGGCAGCGGATCGACCGGCTCGTCCTCCACGCGGATCGCGAGGTGCAGGTGCGGCCCGAACGACATGCCGGTGTTGCCGACGGCGCCGACCTGGTCGCCCATCCGCACGGTGTCGCCCACGGCGAGCGAGTGCGAGTCCATCTCCATGTGGCAGTAGCGGCTCGTCACCTCGTCGCCGTCGAGCTCGTGCTCCAGCTTGAGCCCGAAGCCGCAGCCGTCGCTCGCGAAGCCCGCCTCGAGCACGGTGCCGTCGGCGATCGCCTGCACCGGAGTGCCGGCGGCCGCGGCGAAGTCCTGCGCGTCGTGGAACTGCTCGACGGGGGCGGTGCGGTAGCCGAAGCCGTCGGTGAGGGTGACGGCGGTGGCGAACGGGTAGTTCACGAGCGTCTCGGGGTTGAAGACGTAGGCGATCGGGGCCGAGCTGTCGGAGATCGAGGCGCTGACCTCGGTGAATGACGGGGGCAGCTCGTCGAGGGACACTTCGGAGAAGAGCTGCTGCGACGAGTGCACGGCGCCGGTGCCCGCCGCGACGCTCGCCTGCTCGGTCAGCGGCAGGGCGAGCGTGAGCGTGAGCCCGCAGACACTCGCGGCGGCCGCGACGCCGGCTAGGCGGCGACGGAACGACCTGGGGGGCGCCGTACGGATCGGGTCGGACGGGATGTCCGTCGCGGGCACGTGCTCGACGAGCGGCAGGCGGATCGAACCCGTCTCGGGCTCCGAGGAGCGCGCATCACGGCTCTCGCGCAGCGAGCGGCGCGACGGATAGACGCGCGCGTCTGTCACGGGTGTGGGATGGGGCATGCAGTCTTCCGGAGTCGGGGGCGCCGGGGTCTCGGCGCAAAAGATAACGAACAGATTACAGTGTTGATCCGAGAAGCGCCAGGGCGAGCGCCCGGGAACTCCGCGCTCGCGGCGCTCCCGGGCCCTCAGCGCGGTTCGGGATCGTCGCCGGGGACGGTGCCGTCCCCGCTCGCGGCACCCGCATCGGAACCCGCACCGGCATCGGAACCCGCACCGGCATCGGAACCCGCACCGGCACCCGCGCCATCGTCGTCCGGCCGCACGGGCGGGGGAGCGATGCGCTCGCCCACGGTCAGCGAGGCGTCGCCCGATGCCGTGTGGTCGGGGCGCTCGGGGCCCGGCTTCTCGATGCGCGCGGGATCCAGCGTGCGACGCACGTCGGCGCCCGTGACGCGCTGGATCGGGCCGGTGGTCGCGTCGACGTACCACTCGGTGAGGGCGGGATCGGCGCTGTCGAAGTCGGCGCCCGCGCCCTCGTCGGCCGGGACCTCGTTCGTGCCGAAGACGAAGTCGTCGCCGTACTCGTCGATGCCCCGCCGCACGCCCTGGGCGATCGCCGCCTGCGCGTACTTGCGCCGGATGATGTAGGGGTCGGTGCGCAGATCCTTCACCCAGGCGATCATGATCCCGATCACGACGAAGGCGAAGGGGAGCGCGGAGACCACCATGAGCGATTGCAGGCCCGACAGCGTGTTGCGACCGCCCGCGAGGAGGAGCGCGATCGCGATCAGCGCCAGCAGCAGGCCCCAGACGATGGTGACCCACTTCGACGGCTCGGGGCGTCCGCCCTGCGACATCGATGCCATGACGATCGAGGCGGAGTCGGCCGCCGTGACGAAGAAGACGAGCACCGCGATCATGGCGATGACGGAGGTGATCATGCCGAGGGGGAGCCGCTGCAGCAGCTGGAACAGCACCTCCTCGCCGGAGCCGCCCGACTGCAGATCCTCGCCCGACAGGCTCATGTAGATCGCCGTGCCGCCGTAGACGACGAACCAGGCGATCACGATGGCGGAGGGGACGAGCATGACGGTGATCACGAACTCGCGCAGCTTGCGTCCGCGCGAGATCTTCGCGATGAACATGCCGACGAAGGGGGTCCACGACACCCACCAGGCCCAGTAGTAGGTGGTCCAGGTGGCGAGGAACTCCGCGGTGGCCTCGCCCTGATTGGGGTTGCGCGCCAGCATCAGCAGCAGCTGCTGGAAGTACTCGACGACGGCCGAGGGCAGGAAGTTGAGCAGGAACACCGTCGGCCCGACGACGAGCACGAAGAGCCCGAGGCCGCCGGTGAGCGCCATGTTGAGGTTGGAGAGACGGCGGATGCCGCGCTTCACGCCGGAGACGGCCGATGCGATGAAGAGCGAGGTGAGGATCGCGATCGCGCCGACCAGGAATGCGTTGCCCATGGGGCCGAGGCCCGTGACGATGCGGAAGCCGCTCTCGATCTGCAGCGCGCCGATCCCGAGCGAGACCGCTGTGCCGAAGAGGGTGACGATGATGGCGAAGATGTCGATGACCCGACCGAGGATCCGGTGGCTGCTCCCGGGGAAGACGGGCTCGAAGAGGGCGGAGATGAGCGGTGCCCGGCCGCGTCGGTAGGCGCTGTAGGCGATGGCGCCGCCGACGAGGGCGTAGAACGCCCAGGCGATCGGGCCCCAGTGCAGGATCGTCTGCGCGAGCGCGGGAAGGGCCGCTCCGGGCGTGCCGCCCTCGGCCGCGATACCGGGCGCGGGATCGAGGAAGTAGGGGAGGGGCTCGAGCGGGCCGTAGAAGAGCAGGCCGATCCCGAGCCCGGCCGCGAAGAGCATGGAGATCCACGAGGCGGTGGAGAACTCCGGCTCCTCGTCGTCGGCGCCCAGGCGGATGCCGCCGGTGCGGCCGAAGCCGACGACGAGCATGAAGAGCGCGACGACGATCGCGAGCGCGCCGAACAGCCAGCCGAAGTTGGTGCTGACCCAGGCGAGTGAGTTCGCGCCGACCTCCGAGAGGTTCTCCGGGGCGACGAACGCCCACACGATCACGGAGAGGGTGAGCGCCACGGTCACCGTGAGCACCAGCCAGTTCGTGGGGAAGCGCAGACCGGTCTGCTCGACGCCGATGCCGGGGATGAGCCCCGGGTGGGGGACCGGGGGCGGGGTGGGCACCGTGATCTTCATGGTGCGCTTGCCGGTGTTGGGCTGTTTGGTCATGGCTCCAGGTCTCCTGCCGCGCCTGCGCCGCCACTGCGGCTCGGACCTTTCCACGCTAGCCAAGCGGCGTGATCGTCGTCGGACCCCTGGGTGGGGCGACCGTCGGAGCAGTCGGGTGAATGGTGCTTCGATCAGGGATTTCTCCCGTTACGCGATTGTGACCCGGGGCTGGCGTGTTGCCGAGGGCCCGCGGGCCGGGCATACGCCGCCCGCCGGCCCGGCCCGCCGGCGGCCGGGCTCCGGAGCCGATGCTCAGGCCGCGGGGGAGTCGCGCGGCTCCTCGGGGCTCCTGATCCAGTCGAGCACGATGCGCGCGACGGGCTCTCCCGAGCTGATGAGCGCCTCGTGCCCGCGATCCGGGATCTGCCGCATCTCGGCGCGGGGGATCAGACCGGTGATCCGCACCGCCCAGGCGCGCGGAGCGACCCGGTCGCGGGTGCCGCGCAGCACGAGCGCCCGTTGCCGCACGTGCGGCAGGCAGTCCTCGACCCGGTGCTGCAGCATCTGCCCCAGCTTCTTGGCGAACCAGCGCGGCCCGGCCTGGAGGTAGGTGGTCATCCCGCGCCGGAACACCGAGAGCGGCTGGCCCTCGGCGAGATCCTGCAGCATGCGCAGGGCCTGCAGCAGCACGTGGCGCTCGGCTGGGTTCACCGACGGCGCGATGAGCACCACGCGCGACACGAGCCGGGGGTGCCGCACGGCCAGCTCCGCCACGATCTGCGCGCCCATCGAGTGGCCCACGGCGACGACCGGGCCGACGCCCAGCTCTTCGAGCGCTTCGGCGAGCAGATCGGCGGTGGCGGGGATGGAGAGGGGCTCGGACGGCTCGGGGCATCCTCCGAAGCCGGGGAGATCGACGGCGAGCACATCGGCCTCCGGGACGATCTCCGCGATGAACCGATCGTAGACGCTGTGGCCCATGCCGATGCCGTGCACGAGCAGGATCCGCGGGGCGGCGGCTCGCGCCCAGCGGAAGAAGCGCAGCTCGTAGTCCCCGCGTCGCACGTCGATCTCGTCGGGTCGGGGGAGCGGGCGATCCGTGCCCTCGGCCGTCGTCAGGCCGGAACGGGCGATGGAGCGGTGCGCCGCGGCGGTCATGCGCGGGCCGCGCGGATGAACCGGCTGATCAGTTCGGGATCCTTCACGCCCGGCTCCCGCTCGACGCCGCTGGAGACGTCCACGCCCCAGGGGCGTGTGGCGGCGATCGCCGCGGCGACGTTGCGCGGATCGAGCCCGCCCGCGAGGATCCAGCCGTCGCCGAGCCGCTCTCGAGCGGGACTCGCGGGCCCCAGCGGCGAGAGGTCCCAGGTCTCTCCGGATCCGGGGGTCGCACCGTCGACCAGCAGACGCTCCTCGCCGAAGTCGCCCGCGCGCAGCTCCGGATGCCGCTGGAGCGAGGTCGCCCGCCAGATGCGGGGGAGCAGGGCGCCGGCCGCGGCGACGTCGTCGGCCGTGTACGAGCCGTGCAGCTGGAGCACGTCGAAGCCGAGCTCGAGCGCGGTGCCGGCCGCCTCCGGCGCGGGCATGCGGTTGACCACGAGCACGGTGTCGATCGGCGCCGCACCCGCCTCGCGCGCCCGGTCGCGCGCCGCCGCCACCACCTCGGCCGCCTGCTCCGCCGTCGCGTGCCGGGGACTCCGCGGGCTCATGACCACTCCCACCGCATCGGCTCCGCTCGACACCGCGTGCCGGGCCATGGAGGCGTCGCGCAGACCGCAGATCTTGACGTACATGCATCCAGTCTAGGGCTGCGGATCGGCCCGGCGACGACCGCCGTCGCGCTCGGTGAGCCGGGCGTGCACGGCGCTCGTGTACGTGTTCATGCCGACGATCTCCACGCGCTTGCCCAGGTGCTCGTACTTCGTCTCGATCGCGTCGAGCGCGGCCACCGACGACGCGTCCCAGATGTGGGATCGGGACATGTCGATCACGATCCGCCCCGGATCGGAGCGGTACTCGAACAGCGTCGTGAGGTCGTTGCTCGACGCGAAGAAGAGCTCGCCGGATACGACGTAGCGGGCCGTCGCCGCGCCGTCGCGCTCGACGATCTCGCGATCCACCGACACGAAGTGCGCGACCCGCCGCACGAACAGCACCGAGGCGACGAAGACGCCGGCGATCACGCCGATCGCCAGGTTGTGCGTGATCACCACGATCGCCACCGTGGTGAGCATGACGAGCGTCTCGCTGCGGGGCATCCGCCGCAGGGTCGACGGGCGCACGCTGTGCCAGTCGAAGGCCGCGATCGACACCATGATCATCACCGCCACCAGCGCGGCCATGGGGATCACGCTCACCACGTCTCCCAGCACCACCACCAGCACCAGCAGGAAGACACCCGCGAGGAAGGTCGAGACGCGGGTTCGCGCC
The DNA here is from genome assembly GCF_053528595.1 of Leucobacter sp. Taxonomy (NCBI): domain Bacteria; kingdom Bacillati; phylum Actinomycetota; class Actinomycetes; order Micrococcales; family Microbacteriaceae; genus Leucobacter; species Leucobacter sp. Next base: position 6,432 of record NZ_JAIVPF010000084.1, read on the forward strand.
CCGGACACCTTGACGTTCATCATCGTCTGCCCGATCACGGCGCAGCCGCCCATGCCCCCGAAGCAGCCGGACAGGATGTTCGCGACGCCCTGCGCCCAGGACTCGCGGGTCTTGCTCGAGCGGGTGTCGGTGATGTCGTCCACGAGCTTCGCGGTCATCAGCGACTCCATGAGGCCGACGACCGCGACCGCCGCCGCGTAGGGGGCGATCCTCGACAGGGTCTCCCAGTTCAGCGGCACGTCCGGCACGAAGAGCTCGGGCAGGCTGCGGGGCAGCTCGCCCTGGTCGCCGACGGTGGGCACCGCGAGCGAGAAGACCACCGCTGCGACGGTGATGACGACGACGGACACGAGGGGAGCCGGGATCGCCCGCGTGAGCCGCGGCACGATCACGATGACGAGGATCCCCGCCCCCACGAGCGGGTAGACCAGCCAGGGCACGCCGATCAGGTGGGGGAGCTGGGCGATGAGCACGAGGATCGCGAGCGAGTTGACGAAGCCGACCATGACGCTGCGCGGGATGAACCGCATGAGGCGGGCCACCCCGAGCAGTCCGAGCAGGATCTGGAAGACGCCGGCGAGCATGATCGTCGCGATCAGGTAGTCGAGCCCGTAGCGGGGCGCGACCGGGGCCACCACGAGCGCCACCGCGCCCGTGGCCGCCGTGATCATGGCGGGACGCCCGCCGAGGAACGCGATCGACACCGCCATCACGAAGGACGAGAAGAGCCCCACCTTCGGATCGACGCCGGCGATGATCGAGAACGAGATCGCCTCCGGGATCAGTGCGAGCCCGACGACCAGCCCGGCGAGCGCCTCGCGCGTGAGCAGGCGCGGCGAGCGCAGCGCGGCGAGCACGGTGGGATCGGGGTGCCGGGTCTCGGTGCTGCGCAAGTCGTCCTCCGCTCGGAGTGGCGCGTCGCCTGCGGCGGACGCGTGTGGAACGAGAACTCACCCTAGTCGAGACGAGGGACGGTGCCGGGCTCCGGGGGAGCCTGGACCGGGACCGGGGGAGCCTGGAGGCGCGGCGCCGCCGCGGTGTCGCGCCGCCCGCGCATCGAGACGACGGCGTTGCCCGCGACGATGAGGCCGATCCCCGCCCACTGCACGGCTCCGAGGGCCTGCTGCAGCACGAGCCACCCGATCAGCGCCGCGAACACCGGGTTGACGCTCGTGAGCGTGCCGAACAGCGCCGCCGGGATCCGGCGCAGCGCCTGCAGATCGATGGCGTACGGGAGCGCGGAGGCGAGGATCCCGCAGGCCGACGCGAGCAGCAGCGCGGGGAGCGTCGGCGGGTGGATCAGGAACCAGGCGGCGGCGATCGGCAGCCACAGGCCGGCGGTCACCGCGCCGGCGAGCGCGGTGCCCTGCAGCCCCGGCAACCGCTGCCCGATGCTGCGGTTCAGCAGGATGTAGGAGGCCCAGGCGCCCGCCGCCACGAGTCCGAGCGCGATGCCCGGCACGTCGGTGCTCGGGCCCGGCGCGGTGAGCAGCAGGACTCCGGCCGCCGCCAGCGCGACGCAGCCGATGTCCCGGGCGCGGCGCGAGCCGGCGATCGCGACGGCGAGGGGTCCGAGGAACTCGAGGGTCACGGCGAGACCGAGGCCGATCCGCTCGATCGCGGCGTAGAGCGCGAGGTTCATGACGCCGAACACGAGCGCCAGCCCGAGGACCGGCAGCCACTGGCTGCGGCGCAGACCGCGGAAGCGAGGCCGCACGAGCGGGGTGAGGACGAGCGCCGTGACGAGCTGGCGCACCGCCACGACCCCCACGGGGCCGATCGCGGGGAAGGCGAGGGCGCCGAGGGCGGCTCCGGTCTGGTTGGACGCCGCCGTCGCGAGCGTCATCGCGATACCGGAGACCCGCTGCCGCGGGGTCGCCGTAGCCGCGGAGAGCGCGGGGGAGTCCGGCGGTGCGCTCGATCCGATGCTGTCCATGCGAGTCACGCTAGAGAAGGGAATCGGAAACACCTAGTGCATATTTCGGAAGTGCCATAGCCTGAGGTTATGGATTGGACGCTCCGGGAACTGCGGGTGTTCGTGGCGGCCGCCGAGACGGGATCGTTCACGGAGGCGGCGGGGGAGCTGCACGTGTCGCAGGCGTCCGTGTCCCGCACGATCGCGGCGCTCGAGCGGAGCGTCGGGGATCGGCTGCTGCGCCGGGTGCCCCGGGGCTGCGAGCCGACGAGCCTGGGAGGGCAGGTGCTGCCGCACGCGCGTCGCGTGCTGGCCGAGGCCGATCGCTTCGGGGAGTTCCTGCGGACCCGGCACGGCAGACTCCGCCTGGGCTACGCGTGGGCGGCGCTGGGGCGGCACACGCGGACGCTGCAGCGGCAGTGGGCCGCGGCGCACGCGGCGATCGACCTGGAGCTCGTGCGGCACAACTCGCCGACGGCCGGACTGGCCGAGGGGCTGTGCGACGTCGCCATCGTGCGCCGCGCCATCGAGGACCGCCGCTTCGAGTCGGTCGTCGTGGGTCTCGAGCGCAGACTGGTGGCGTTCGCCGCCGACGACGCGGAGTGGGCGCGCAGGCGGCGGCTCAGCATGGCCGAGATCGCGGAGCGCACGGTCGTCGTGGACGCGCGCGCCGGCACGACGAGCGAGGCGCTCTGGCACGGAGCCGACCGGGTGCCGCGCTTCATCGAATCGACGGACGTGGACGGCTGGCTCGACGCCATAGCGGCCGGCCGCGGCGTGGGGACGACCGCGGCCGCGACGGCCGATCACCACCCGCGCCCGGGCATCAGGTACCGGCCCGTCGGGGACGGGCCCCGCATCCCGGTGCGGCTGGCGTGGTGGCGGGACGCCCGGCCCAGCGGTCTGACGGAGCTCGTCGACGCGGTGACGCGGCTCTACGCGGAGGCGGGGAGCGACTGATCGGACGGTCATCGGGAGAAGCCGTCGCGATCTCAGTAAACTGACATAATATAGATTATCATGCACGGCGAGCAAGGCGGAGGGGCGCGCGCTCGGCACCGCGGCGCCGTGACGGGTCGCCGAGAGTGATGCGCATGACGCTCACCCCGCGGCACGGCCGGCGCGAACTCCTCCCGGCGCTCGCGCCGCTCTGGAACGCGCTGTTCGAGCATCACCTCTCCGTCGGCGCCGCCGGTCTGCCGACGATCCCGCACTCAGAGAGCTGGCCGTTGCGCCGAGCGCACTACGAGCGGCTCGCGGCGGAACACTCCGGAGTGTCGATCTGGCTCGCCGGGAGGTCGACTCCCCTGCGGGATATGCACTGGCGCATGAGGATTATGTCAGCGGCGCGCCCGCGCACGTGCTCGAGGCGTTGAGTGTGCTCCCCGCTGCGCGCGGAGGCGCCGGTCGGATTGTTCTCACCGCTCGAATGCGCGGGTCGTTGGGCGATCCGCTGCCAGATCCCCGCCGCCCCCGATGCGATCGAGCTGCGACGATTCCTCGTGGGCGAGGGATTCAGGGTGAGTACCGAGCGCCTGCTGCGCAGGACCTGAGCGGAGCGCTCAGGACCGTCCGGAGCTCAGCAGGAACAGGGAGCGCGCGGCCAGCGCGCTGACCCCGACCCCGCCGAACTCCCCCGCGCTCAGCATCAGATCGGCGCTCTCCCGCCAGCCCGCGAGTCCCGCGAGCACGAGAGCCGCCGCCACCATGGCCCAGCCGATCAGCACGAGCCCGATGGTGGTCGTCCGGCCGAGGATGGCGAGACCGCGCGCCGTGGCCGGACGGATCAGGCAGGCCAGGGAGAATGCGAGTGTGCCCAGCGCGAGCCCGCCGAGCACGTCGCTGGGGCGATGCCAGCCGTAGGCCAGCAGCTGCCAGCCCGCGGCGGCCAGCAGCGCGGCTCCCCCGAGCGTCACGAAGGAGCGCACGCGCGTGGGTGCCGCCCAGATGAGCGCACCCGTGAGTACGGTGAAGACGGTCATATGCCCGCTCGGGAATGTGTTCGGGAGATCGAGTTCGAACAGCTGCGGCCGCGTGAGCAGCTGCTGCTTCAGCAGCTGCGACGCGACGATCGCGAGTGCCGGCACCACGGTCACCACGAGGGCCCGTCGGATCCCGTGCACGAAGAACGCGATGATCCCCACGACCAGCAGTGCGATCGCGACCGACGGGATCGAGACGAGATTGAGCGGCGGCGGCGGGCTGTACGTGAACTCCGCGGCGTCGAGCACGCTGTCCTCGGCGCGCTGGCCGAGCGCATTCTGCACGCCGAGCACGTAGGATCCCACGCCGACGGCCGCCCAGAAGATCACGAACCACAGCGCGCGCCGTCTCCCGGAGAGTCCCCCGCTCACGCCTCTCCCCCGGGCCGGCTGCTCGCGCGAACCGCGCTCTCCGGACTCGCGGACACCCCGCGGGCCTGCGAGGAACGGCGGTACTGCTCGTAGTCGCAGCAGCTGATGGGAGCGGGCACGTGAACCTCTCGGATCATAACGACGGGCGGATACGCGCAGCCGGTGAGAGAACATCTCCTCCGACACCGGTAGGTTCACGATTTTAGTTCGTGTTCCTGAGGAGAACGCTGAAGTACCCGCTGCCTTGAGCAAAAGCTGCCCGCCGCCCCGTTGAAGGTCGCGCAGGCTCTTACGGTCGTGACTCTCGCACTGACCGCACCCAGCGCGTCGCCGATCATCTTCGCAGAGATCCATGACCCGAGAGGCAAAATTCCCCAGTTGGTTCTCGTGCAACTGATGACGTGGATCGCGATGATCATGAGTCGCCTCGTCAACGAGGACGCGCAGGCCGAGGTGCTGTTGGCGAATCTGGAGGAGACCATTGCGCTCAGCCAACGCGCTGCGGAACATCGTGGGCATGCATACACCCAGCCGCGTGGCCTCGGAAAGCGGATGCGGCACACCGCGTGGTTCTGGCTGCTGCCCCAGGGGTAGTCCTCGGCATGATGAAACTTTCCTTCATCCCCTATCTGCCGCATACTCCTTCGGACATCGTGCTGGTTCTCCTCATTGGAGTGGTCTTGTTCCTGCCCATACATGCCTCCTGGCGGTTGGCTTCCGACCTCACGGAGAAGGTTCAAAGCCCCGCTGGTGGGTTACTGGCCTCTCAAAGGGTTCGGCCTCGCCCTCGTGTCGATAGTTGGCGTCTTTGGTCCTGGCGCACGCTTATCTTCCGCTCCTCGCCCTCGTCGCGTTGCTGCTCGTGTTCCTCTGCTGGTTCCGCCGCCCGCAGGCGAGAAGCCTTCGTCCGCTACTGCAGCGCGCGCAAGCCGACGTCACGAACGCGGTGCTTGACCGCCTGTATCAGCGTCGAGAGTTGCTGCGGCGGAGCGTGCGCCAGGGTCCCGCCCAACGTCTTGAGTTCCCTCCGGGGGTTTCCTCCGGCGTGGAACCGGTCTTCCGGGGTGGGGATCTGCAAGGCGGATAGTTGAGGGAAGCGTGAGGGGTCCATGCGGGCGCGCGTCTAGCTTGCCGCGGGTGCGCTGCTGCAAAGCGTTGCTACGATTTGGCTATGAATAATCTGGATGATCTCCGGCGCTTTGTTGAGTCGGTCGTAGATGAGAGCACGGCGTCTGCTGATCTCACCCTGTTGGAGGTGGCGATCGCGGAGCCTGACGTTGCGATCCTGGCCTACTCCTGGGGAGCGCTTTCCGAGCGCTTCGGCAGGATCTATCGATGGAGCGACCTCACTGAGATCAACGACGATGAGGAGATCTCCCCTGAGGACTACGCGCTCGAAGTGGTGACCGTCGATCTCCAGAGCCCTCCGGGAGACGGTGTCGCCATCTGCTTCCCCTGGGAGCATATGTTCGTCGGCTCTCGTGGGCCGATTAGATGGTGCGGCGTTGTTGGCGATTTCTCGGGACTGCGTCCGTTCCTGATCGACGCACATGGGGAGAACGCCCGCCAGGAGGCCGGTCGTTGAGTACGAGCGACGAGAAGGGCTGCAGGCGTCCGCGGGCGCTCTTCGCGATCGTCCTGGTGGTTCTGCTCGGCCTTCTGCCGGTGACCGCCGCCGAGGCGGCGACACCCAAGCACACCGTGATCGCCTCGTGGAAGAACGGGAACAAGACGAAGATCGAACTCCGCCTCGGGGTGTATAGCGCCGCGACTGGCAAAGGCTTCGGCTGGACGAAGATCAAGAAGCGGCACGGGATCAAAAAGTACAGCACCGTCAGTCACCCCACGAAGAGTCCGTACGGGGCATTGTGGAAGGGTAAGCCGAAGATTCGAGCAGAATACACCGCGTTTGCCGTGAGGTGACAGCGTATCGGTGGAAGATGGATCGCTACGGATCAGCGTCAGGTCATCACCGTGGTCGAGTTCAAGCATGTAACCTCGTGGTACAAGGTCAAGTTCAAAGGGGCGCCTGGCGTTCTCACGACCTACTGCCGCAACCCGAATGGCGCACTGAAATGTCCGTCTTGGGTGGACACCGCGTTCCTGCCGAAGAACAACGGGATGGTGGTTGCTTACCCCGGGCCTGGAACGACGGGCAGCGGCCAACTGCTGACCTCGTCGTACAAGCCCGTAAGGCTCGGTCAGGTCGCCGTGCAACTGCCGTGAACTGTGGTTGCGCTCCCGCGAAGGAGTCTTGCTTCTGACGCCGCGACGTTCAGCGAGTCCGAACCGCCTATCGCCGCCAGGTGGGTTCCCCGCTCACGCGGCGCTCCCCTGTGCGGACCGCCGGTCGGCCGTGCGCACGGCCCACAGCGCCACCGCCGCCGCAGTCGCGACGTTGAGCGAGTCGACGCCGTGCTCCATCGGGATCACCACCGAACGCGCGGCCGAGGCCAGCGCCTTCCGGCTGAGCCCGGCTCCCTCGGTGCCGAAGAGCAGAGCCAGCCGCTCGGGCAGCTCCTCGACGTACTCCGCGAGATCCTCGGCGTCGTCCCGCAGAGCGAAGGCGGTCAGCTCGTAGCCCTCCTCCCGGAAGAGCGGTCCGGCCTCGCGCCAGTCGGGCAGCCGGGCCCAGGGCACCTGCAGCACCGCCCCCATGCTCACGCGCACGGCGCGGCGGTACAGCGGATCGGCGCACGCGGGCGACAGCAGTACCGCGTCCGCACCGAGCGCCGCGACCGACCGGAAGATCGCGCCGACGTTCGTGTGGTCGGCGAGATCCTCGAGCACGACGACGCGCTTCGATGCGCGCAGCAGTTCGACGGGGTCCCGCGGCGCCGGCCGGTGCATCGACGCGAGAGCGCCGCGGTGCAGGTGGAATCCGGTGAGCGCCTCGAGCTGGTCCGACTCCCCCACGTAGACGGGCACTTCGGGGTGCGCCTCCAGCAGCGGTTCGACGCGGGGCAGCCATTCCTCGAGCAGCAGCACCGATCGGGGCCGGTGCCCGGCGCGCAGGGCGCGCTCGATCACCTTCGGGGACTCCGCGAGGTACAGCCCCTCCTCCGGCTCGCGCACCCGCCGCAGCGCGACATCCGTGAGCTGCGTGTAGTCGGCGAGCGCCGGAGCGGAGAGATCGTGGATCCGCTCGAGCCTCACGCGGCCGCCTCGCTCATCGCGCGCCGCGCGGCGGCGGTCACGAACTCGCCGATGAACGCCACCGCATCGGGAACGGCCTCGTAGTGCACCAGGTGACCCGTGCCGGGGATGATGCGCAACCGGGATCCCGGCACCCGGTGATGCAGTTCGAGCTGCTGGCGGAGCGGGGTGATGTCGTCGCGCTCTCCCGCGATCAGCAGGGTGGGCATCGTGAACGCCGAAGCGAATTCGGGGACCGTGTGCGACACCGAGGCGCGGAACGCCTGCAGCAGCGTCGAGGGATCGGAGAAGGTGCTGAAGTACGCGGCGTGCTGTCCGTGGATCCAGGAGCGCAGCTCCGGATCCCCCGTCTTGGCCATGACCTCGCTCATGACCCGCACGATCGCGGGATTGCCGAGGAGTCCGCGGGCCGGCCGCTCCGGCAGCAGCTCCGCGGCGCGGTAGTAGCCGATGGCGAGCCGGCTCATCAGCGCCTGCGGGCCCTGCAGCGCCGGCGAGGAGATCGGGTTGACGAGGATCAGCCGACTCGGCTCCAGGCCGCCCGCGATGGCGGCCCCGACCACGAGCGATCCGAAGGAGTGGCCGAGCACCGCGAAGCCGCCCGGCGCGGCCTCCGCGGCGAACGCGCGCAGCCACTCCCCGTACAGCTCGATGTCGTGCTCGCGGCCGGGGATCGCCGGCGTCGCGCCGAATCCCGGGAGATCGGGCACGATCATCCGCGTCCCCGGCAGCGTCTCCGCGAGACCCCGGGCGAGCCCCTCCAGGCCGTGGTGATCGCCCCGGAACCCGTGCACCAGGATCAGGGCGGAGCCGTCGGGGTCGCCGTACTGCCAGGCGCGCGTCTCGGTACCGAGCGTCGGCACGGCGATCGCCGACGGTGATGCGGGGGGAGGCACGGCGGCCGGTTCGGAAGTCACCCAGCGATCCTAACCGGACCGCCTGGGCTCGCGCTGCGCCGGCTCCTGCCGGGCCTGGGCCGGTGGGGGCCCTGGCGGTCCGGACCGCGGCTTCGACCGCGATCGTCCGAGGGACTCGGTAGCATCGTTGCAGACGAGAAGAACCGCCTGAGCATTGTGAGGAAATCCTGGTGACCGCTCAACTCCCCCTCTGGGCATCCGACCTCGCGGTGTTCGACACCGAGACCACCGGTGTCGACACCTCCCGCGCACGCATCGTGAGCGCGACGATCGCGCTGCTCGGGCCGGAGGGAGAGGTGGCGGAGCGCTACGACTGGCTGCTGGACCCCGGGATCGAGATCCCGCTCGCTGCGGTGCAGGTGCACGGCATCTCGACCGAGATCGCCCGCACCAGCGGCATCGATGCCGCCGTCGGGGTGCAGCAGATCGTGGCGCAGCTGCTCGAGATGATCGAGCGGGGCTTCCCCATCGTCGCCTACAACGCGCCCTTCGATCTGAGCCTGCTCTCGGCCGAGGCGGCGCGGCACGGCGTCGCGCTGCCCGCTGAGCTCTCCCCCGTCATCGACCCGTTGGTCCTCGACAAGCAGTTCGACCGCTACCGCAAGGGCAAGCGCACGCTCGAGGCCGTCGCCGCGCATCACGGC